>NZ_JBLVQN010000079.1:0-7199 GCF_058323225.1 Neobacillus sp. PVCKKU3 | reverse complement strand
CCTGATATAGGGGGCAAGAAGCTTTGGAGGCGTACCTGCCCCCTTATCTCTGTTTTTTATAGGTATCTGTCTATACCTTTTCAACATTATTTTAGTATGTGCATTTTCTCCCCTTTGTGCACCGAGTTGCCTCCGTGTTTTAAGGAAGAAATTGACGGTTGTGCGTTTCAACCGGGAGGTATCCGCCGAACATTTCGATAATCCTCCACCTCGTCAACTAGCCAAACCCTCTTTCGGCTAGTTCTGGCGCTTTTGTAAAAACAACTGTCCTACCTCTGCCTCCCTTCCAATAACATTGCTTTTATTAAACAAAGCAAATTAATAGTACATGATACGCATTGGTTCGTCAACTTAAAACTTTATGGAAAAATTAAAACCATACATAATAAAATATGCATAAGGGAACAAGAAGTTCCCTTATGCATATAGCGAAATTTATTCTTCGTTTAAACCCATTTCCGCCTTAACAACAGCAGCAATGCGGTTTACATATTCTTCGCAAAGCTCCTCTGAGGATGCTTCTGCCATCACGCGGACAAGCGGTTCTGTTCCTGACGGACGAACAAGGATGCGTCCGTTTCCAGCCATTTCACTTTCCACCTGTGCAATAATCTCTTTTACCTTTTCATTATCAGTTACATGGTGTTTGTCTGTAACCCTAATATTGACAAGTTTCTGCGGGTACTTTTTCATTTCAGCCGCGAGTTCGGAAAGCTTCTTCTTAGTTGCTTTCATAATATTCACTAACTGCAGGCCTGTTAATAAACCATCACCAGTCGTATTATAGTCAAGGAAAATAATATGACCGGATTGCTCACCGCCAAGATTATAATTATTTTTCTTCATTTCTTCAACAACATAGCGGTCGCCCACTGCCGTAGGAACACTTTGAATGGCTTGGCTTTCTACTGCTTTATAAAAACCAAGGTTGCTCATAACGGTAGAAACGATTGTATTATGCTTTAATCGGCCCTGTTCCTTCATGTATTTTCCACAAATATAAAGGATATGGTCGCCATCAACGATGTTCCCTTTTTCATCAATCGCAATTAGACGGTCACCGTCGCCGTCAAAGGCCAAACCAACGTCCGCCCCTTTTTCCTTTAGCAAAGCAGCCAGCGCTTCTGGATGGGTTGAGCCTACGCCCGCATTAATGTTTAAACCATTTGGGGCTGCTCCCATCGTCGACAAATCTGCATCCAAATCAGCAAACAAGTGCATCGCAAGCGATGAGGTTGCCCCGTGGGCACAGTCCAATGCCACATGGATTCCGGAGAAATCCTCATCCACCGTATTCTTTAAATATTGGAGGTATTTTTGACCACCTTCGAAATAGTCCATGACAAGACCAAGGTCAGCCCCTATCGGCCGCGGCAGCTGGTCCTCTGGCAAGTCCATCAATCCCTCAATTTCCAATTCCTGCTCATCAGAAAGCTTAAAACCATCCGGACCGAAAAACTTAATTCCGTTATCCGCAACAGGATTATGAGAGGCAGAAATCATAACACCTGCCTGTGCACCTAAAGCTTTAGTTAAATAAGCCACACCTGGTGTGGAAATTACACCAAGGCGCATGACTTCGGCTCCAATTGAAAGCAAACCGGCCACTAAGGCGCCTTCTAACATATGTCCGGAAATCCGGGTATCACGTCCAATTAAAACCTTTGGACGGGCATGTTCCTTTGTTAACACATATCCGCCAAACCGGCCAAGTTTAAAAGCCAGTTCCGGAGTTAATTCGCTGTTTGCGACTCCACGTACTCCGTCGGTTCCAAAATATTTTCCCATTCTATTATCCGCTCCTTCTATATCTATTACTCCGAATTAAGCATTGTTTGTTATCGTTATTTTTGCTGTAGATTTATCAGGCTTATAATTAACATTTGGCGGGCCATCAACATGAATATTCACTTCATGATTTCCTTCCGGAAGGCTCGAGAGATCAACATATGCGTTAAAATCATCAGGCCCGAGACCGCTTAGGGCAGTGCTTGGCCCATTCACGATTAAATTAATCACTTTGTTTGCCGGATCGGTAATGTCTGCTTTCAAATTGGGCCCCAAGCCTCTAATCTTAAGCGGAATTCCCGATACGGTTGTTTCCGCCTGCTTGCTCACCTTTACAGTAGCCTTTACCATTTGCGGGGTTACCTTTGAGATGCCATTTGAAATAATAACAGGCAAATCCAATGTCGTATTATCATTTATTTTACTGACATCCACTTCTACCCTGACACTTTCGGTATTTTTTAATATATCTTCATCCCCTGTGATGACAGCCTCCGCTGTATCTAGGTCGATGGAATCTATTGTCACGCCGGCCGGCGGCGAACCTTTTCTAATTATATTGATGGGAACCGTTTTGGCGGTTTCTTTGATTGGAAGTGTGACCCTAACGGTTTCCGGTTCCACCGTTACATCCAGTTTATTTAAATCCTTATCAAGAACCTGAATCCGAGCCGATTTTGTTGTGGTTTCCTTCAGCTTTTCTTTTTCCTCAAGGACGGCCTTAACATACGTAATTCGGTCGATTTCACTTTTGGCTCCAGTAATTTTTACCCTTTTCGGTTCCACTACTGGGGTTCCGGCAGCATATCCATCTTCAATTTGGCCTGGGTTAAACTCTGCCTCAATCTTAAATTCCTTTGTTATTTTTTCCTGTATGGTTACATAAACGGAGTTCGGCTTAATGGAAGCCTGCAATTTATCGGATAAATCCTTCACCTTCAGATTCACCTTTTGCCGACCTATTTTGGCATTGGTTAAATCCACATAAACTTCAAAGTTTCTTAAAGCCTTAGCCGACTGAATATGTGTGATCGGCCCTTTGAGGCCCACATCAACTGTATATGGTACCCCCGAGACGACAAGATTTTCAGTATCATAATAAATCTTTACCGGTATATCCTTTATGGTCTCACTCGTTTGCTCTCCAGGCACATATACATCTTTGCCGGCATGCGGAACCGAGGAGTATAACAAAACCGCCAATACAAGCGCCAAGATTTTTATAAACCATGGGGTATCCATTAATTTATCCATTGCTTTTTCCCCTCCAGTTCCAACGAGCTGAAGAAGCTTGTTTTGCTTTGTGCTGATCCAGCAGTTCATTTGTCAGTAATTCGCGAAATTCATCCGCTTTTACATCACGGTGCAACTCGCCATTTTTGGTAAGCGAAATGGCGCCCGTTTCCTCCGATACGACAACCGTGATACTGTCCGTCACTTCGCTTATTCCTAAAGCCGCCCTATGCCGTGTTCCCAATTCTTTTGAGATAAAGGGGCTTTCTGATAAAGGCAGATAACACGCCGCTGCCGCCACATTATTTCTTTGGATAATGACTGCGCCGTCATGAAGCGGTGTATTCGGAATAAAGATATTGATCAGCAACTCGGAAGAAATTCTTGAATTTAATCCAATTCCCGTTTCTATGTAATCGCTCATCCCCGTTTCTCTTTCAATCGAAATAAGGGCTCCAATCCGCCGTTTTGCCATATAATCTGTTGCTTTCATAATGGCTTCCACTGTTTTCTCCTGATCCTCATCTTCAGGATTGTTTGATCTGGAGAAAAACCGGCCTCTTCCCAACTGCTCAAGAGCCCTTCTAAGCTCTGGCTGAAAAATAATGATAATGGCCAGGAATCCGTAGGTAATAACCTGCTCCATCATCCAACTCAAGGTGGTCAGCCCGAAAAAATCACTGGCGACCTTCACAAGCAGAATAACAAAAATTCCTTTTAAAAGCTGAACCGCTTTGGTTCCTTTAATAATATTAATTAATTTATAAATGACATACCAGACAAGGATAATATCAATTGTACTCGATATATACTTCCAGAATGTCCAATCGGCAAACGGCATGGTTTTTCCTCCGTAAATTTGCTAGTAAAACAATATAACCAATACATTATATCACAAACTAAACTTGTACTTATTATATGTTACTGTTTAAAAAAACAAATCACTCCATTTTGAGTGATTTGTCATTTATTTAGTTTCTGTCTGGTCAAAAACACCTACTACGTCTTTAGCTGTTTTTTTCATCTGGTACCAGACCCAATCAAACACTTCGTTTACTACCTCAATATCGCCCGTTACATGGCCTGCAGAAGCTAGGTACTTTTCCCCATTGATGACAGTTGCGTCTCCCTGGATTTCTCCTTCTATTCTGAGTGTTCCATTTCGGACGACAACGTCACCCTTGACGACTTCTCCCTTAGGGACTATGACCGTGTTGTTTTTGACAATTAAATTCCGTTGTTTTGTCACAGAGAACTCTCGCTCATGATTCCACGTTGACATTAGGCTGCCACCCATTAAGACAACAAATAAGGACGCTGCCGTTAGAATTGGATGATTCTTAAACCATCGTGTCATTAGTACCTTCTTCTTTTCCTTCGGCAGACGTGCCAAAACATTGGCTGTAAAATTGGCTGGTGCCTGCATATTTGAAACGCTTTTGACAAAAGCGATCGTTTTGTTCAGTTCGTTAAAAATCGTTTCACAGTCTTTGCAGCTTTGGAGGTGTAGCCGTAAAACCTGATCCTTTTCTAAATCGATTTCTTCGTCCAAGTATTCGTGCATGAGTTCGATGATATGGTCTGGACACATTCTTGTTTCACCTCTTTATTTACACATACCTTAATTGTTGTTTCAATGCTTCTCGTCCGCGGTGAATTCTTGTTTTGACTGTTCCAACCGGAAGGTCGAGAATTTCACTTATTTCGTTTAAGGACAAATCCTCCATGTATTTTAATACGATGGCTGACCGATATTTTTCGGGGAGTTTTAAAATTTCCTTTTGGACTGACTCTTGCAGTTCCATGCTTTCTAATTTCTTTTCCGGCAGTTCGGTATTGGATGGAATCTGCGAATACATCGTCAGCCCTTCCGTACCAGCCACCTCTGCATCCAAATAATGGTCCGGTTTCTTTTTGCGCATCCGGTCGATACAAAGATTGGTGGCAATACGAAAAATCCAGGTGGAGAACTTTAAATCTTGGTTAAAGGACTTTATATTCACATAGGCACGGATGAATGCTTCCTGTGCTGCATCCTCAGCCTCATGCCGGTTCCCAAGCATTCGAAAACAAATCTGAAAAACACTGTTTTTATATATTTCAACAATTTCCCCAAATGCGTCTTGGTCGCCTTTTATGACTTGTTTTATTCTCTTTTTTACTATAGCTTCCATTAAATTACCTCAGCTCCAATGCTGCTATCCGATATACGTATCGTTAGCAAAAAGGTTTCGTTTTAGGTAAAAAAAGTTCTCAATACCTATAATTTTAACAAAAAAATAGTAAAAATTGCTAAAAGAATTCATAGAGGTATTAATAGTAATATTACATTGGAATTATGAACGATTTGTGGAGGAATGGTAAATGAATTGTAAAAATTAAACTATAGAAAATAATTAGCAGCTGCCCTTGTTTTGGCAGCTGCTGTGTGGTTTTTATAGAAGTTTTTCGCCAAATAAAGACCCCATCAGTCCGACAGCAATGGAGGCGGTTTTATTTTTTTCATCGAGAATTGGATTTACCTCAACAAATTCTGCGGAGGTAATTAATTTTGATTCCTCGAGCATTTCCATAGCAAGATGGCTTTCACGGTAGCTGATTCCCCCCATTACCGGTGTCCCAACACCTGGGCATTCACTTGGATCTAGGCCATCGAGGTCAAGCGATAGGTGAACACCATCGGTTCTTTCCTTGAGGTAAGCGATTGTTTCTTCCATCACCTTTGCCATACCGAGGCGGTCGATTTCGTGCATAGTGTAAACCTTGATGCCTCTTTCTTTAATTAGAATCCGTTCTCCTTCATCAAGGGAACGGGCGCCGATAATGATAACATTCTCAGGCTTTACCTTTGGTGCATAGCCGCTGATATTTGTTAATAATGGATGTCCCAAACCAATGCTGACCGCAAGAGGCATACCATGGATATTTCCGGATGGGCTAGTTTCAGCCGTATTCAGGTCACCATGGGCATCGTACCAAATAACACCAAGGTTTTGATAATGCTTCGCCACACCTGCTAATGTGCCGATGGCAATGCTGTGATCGCCGCCAAGAACAAGCGGGAACCAGCCTTCATTAACGGCTGCGTCAACCTTTTCTGCAAGTAGAGTATTTTTTTCTGCAACTAGGTCTAAGTTTCTTAGATTGGATTCTTTATCGACGACAACCTCTGGTCTTCCAATTGGAATATCTCCCATGTCGTGGATTTCCGAAAATAACGGCTTTAGGCGTTCATTGATACCGGCATATCGAATGGCACTTGGTCCCATATCAACCCCGCGGCGCATCTGTCCCAAGTCCATAGGCATTCCGATAATCGAAAGTTTCTTTTTCATTATGTCTCCTCCTAATTGTCTATGCCTCTATTTTAACCGCTTTCATAGTGATGACTCAACTCGACATAAATTTGTATATATATGCGTGGGGCGGGGGAGTGGAGGCATTTATATGTTAGCGGAATTGGTGCGTGTTGTTCTTAATAAATGGGATGAAGGACAAAATAGCAGCTTGATATTGAAAAATGTCCTTCATCGGGTTAATGAAGGACATTTTAGAATCCTGGATAACGGGGAATGGCCTTCATAACCTCAACGAAAAGGTTTACTCGCCTGTTTTGGGCTTTTACCCGCCGATTTTTCCAATTTACTCATCTAAAAATTAAATTTACTCGCCGGATTTATAATTTTACTCGCCTAATCGGATATTTACTCGCCCCCCCAAATGACAGCAAATTCCAACAATAAAACGCCCACAATTACCCAGTGATCAATATGACAATAATAAAAAAACCAAGGATACAATATCCCCGGGTTTCCCGTAAAATTATGAGCCATGAAGGACTCGAACCTTCGACCCTCTGATTAAAAGTCAGATGCTCTACCAACTGAGCTAATGGCTCACTATCATTGCTCAAACTACCTCTCGGTACTTTTCGCAAAATCCTCTGAAGTTATTCAGGGATGATTTGGCTGGGCTAGCAGGATTCGAACCTACGAGTGACGGAGTCAAAGTCCGTTGCCTTACCGCTTGGCTATAGCCCACTAATATGATATTTCTAGCTTGTCCAAAAATCGAGAAAAATATAAATGGTGGAGGGGGACGGATTCGAACCGCCGAACCCTGAGGGAGCGGATTTACAGTCCGCCGCGTTTAGCCACTTCGCTACCCCTCCACAAAAA
>NZ_JBLVQN010000078.1:0-8770 GCF_058323225.1 Neobacillus sp. PVCKKU3 | reverse complement strand
TTTTTTTCACCCGCAATGTAAATATGGTATTATGTTTGCATATAAATGAAAATTTCCTAAAAAGTGAGTGATAGATGTGATTTTCGTTATTGATGTGGGGAATACAAATATTGTCCTTGGTGTTTACAAAGGAGAAGAGCTCAAATACCATTGGCGGGTGGAAACAAGCCGGAACCGTACAGAAGATGAATTCGGAATGAATATTAAGTCTTTGTTTGATTACTCAGGCCTTGCTTTTTCTGATATAGATGGAATTATTATTTCATCTGTTGTTCCGCCAATCATGTTCGCCTTAGAGAGAATGTGTCATAAGTATTTTCATGTGAAACCGCTGGTTGTTGGTCCTGGCATTAAAACAGGCCTAAATATTAAATATGAAAACCCTCGTGAGGTTGGAGCAGACAGAATTGTAAACGCAGTTGCTGCGATCCATGAGTACGGCAGTCCATTAGTAATTGTTGATTTCGGAACAGCCACTACCTATTGCTATGTAAATGAGGAACGCCAGTACATGGGCGGTGCTATTGCACCGGGAATTGGCATTTCTACTGAAGCTTTGTATTCAAGAGCAGCAAAGCTGCCGCGTATTGAGATTGCCCGTCCGGAAGGAGTTATTGGGAAAAACACCGTTGCTGCTATGCAGGCTGGCATTGTTTATGGCTACGTTGGACAGGTTGAAGGCATTGTCAGAAGGATGACAGAGCATAGTGAGAAAAAGCCGACTGTTATTGCTACGGGTGGACTGGCCAGTTTAATCGCCCAAGAGTCAACGGTTATTGATGTAGTCGATCCATTTTTAACTTTAAAGGGGCTTCACCTTATCTATAAACGGAATATGGATAATATAAAGAATAGCAACTAGAAAGGGGTTTAACATGAACGATTATTTAGTTAAGGCGCTTGCCTATGATGGAAATATAAGGGCATATGCCGTCCGCACGACGGAAGCAGTCAGTGAGGCGCAAAGACGCCATCAAACATGGAGAACGGCTTCAGCCGCGCTTGGCCGCGCAATGACCGCAGGGGTGATGATGGGGGCGATGCTTAAGGGTGACGAAAAGCTGACCATCAAAATCGATGGCGGCGGCCCGCTCGGTCCGATTCTCGTTGATAGTAACGCAAGCGGTGAGGTGCGCGGATATGTGACCAACCCAGAGGTTGATTTTGAATCGAACGAACATGGTAAGCTTGATGTCCGCCGCGCGGTCGGAACGGACGGGACATTAGCGATTGTAAAGGATATTGGCCTCAGGGATTTCTTTTCCGGCCAGGTTCCGCTTGTTTCAGGAGAACTCGGAGAGGATTTTACATATTATTTTGCAACCTCTGAGCAAGTCCCGTCCTCAGTAGGTGTGGGTGTCTTGGTGAATCCTGATGATTCCATTCTGGCAGCTGGCGGCTTTATCCTGCAAATCCTGCCTGGAACAGAAGATGCCGTGATTACCAAATTGGAGGAACGGTTAAAGACGATTCCGCCTATTTCGAAATTGGTGGAAAAGGGTTTAACCCCTGAAGAAATTTTAAATGAACTTTTTGGACAAGAGAATGTGAAAATCTTGGAGACCATGCCGGTCAAATTTCAATGCACTTGTTCAAAACAGCGCTTTGCTGATGCCATCGTCGGATTAGGTGCCCATGAGATTACCGCGATGATTGAAGAGGATGGACAGGCTGAGGCTCATTGCCATTTCTGTAACGAGAAATACCTCTTTACAAAAGAAGAGCTGGAGGAATTGAAAGAATCAGCTAAATAATCGTTTATGGGGAGAGAATTAGGCTTGGGGAAAAAGCAACTGTGGATGGTAATCGCCGGCCTTATCATGCTGAATTGTTTAACCATCGCCTTTTTTCTGGCAAAGGGAACCGGAGATGGCGGGACTGCAATAAATGATGAGGCTGTGGCAACCGTGGGGAAGCAGTCAGTAACAAGGCAGGAATGGCTAAATGAATTGGAAAAAAGATATGGGAAAGATATCTTAAAAGAGTTGATTGACCAAAAGGTTATTCGTGAGATGGCAAAGAAGTATGACATTAAAATCTCAGACCAAGAGGTTGAACGTGAATTTCGGCTCCTGCAGGCCACGAATAGCGCATTCAGCCAAAAAAACCAGCTTGATGAGAAAAGGTGGAAGGAACAAATTCAGGACAGTCTTCTCCTGCAAGAGCTTTTAACAAAAGATGTAATCATTTCTGATAAAGAATTACAGAGCTATTACCAAAAGAACAAGGATTTATACGATGTTCCGGAAATTTATCATCTATCCCATATTGTAGTAAAAACCAAGGAAGAAGCGAATAATGCGATAAAAGAATTGGCGCAAGGGTCGAGTTTTTCAGCTTTGGCCATGGAGCGTTCCATTGATGAATTCTCCGCGAATGAAGGAGGAAATATTGGATATATTAGTGATGGTGATGAGCGATACCCAGAAAGTTATATTGACACGGCAAAAAAATTAAAGAAAAAAGCTTATAGTAAACCATTTAAGATTGACGATGGGTACGCCATCATTAAAATGGAAGGCAAAATCAGCGGTAAAAAGTACTCCTTCGACGAGGTTAAAAAACAAGTCCGCCGCCAATTGGCCTTAGAGCAGATGAAGACCCCAGCCTCTGCTTCTTCCTTCTGGAAAGAAGCCAAGGTTAACTGGTTTTACGGGAAAAATAACGAAACAAATTAAAGCACAGGAATCCATCTTGTGTTTTTCTTTTAGGCAAATCTGTTTCGAAAATTTTCACAAAATTCCCTAGTCAAAAAGATTGACAAAACAAGTATAAAACTGGTAAATTCAATATATATAAATCCAATAAAAATACTCGGAATAGAATGGAGAGCGATTTCAGATGGTTCGTGTGGCAAATTCCATTACAGAATTAATTGGGCAAACACCGATTGTAAAGCTTAACAAATTAGTTGATGAAAATAGTGCAGATGTTTATTTAAAGCTTGAATACTTTAATCCAGGAAGCAGTGTAAAAGACCGTATCGGATTAGCGATGATTGAAGCTGCAGAAGAAAAAGGCTTAATCAAACCAGGTGTCGATACAATTGTTGAGCCTACAAGCGGCAATACAGGTATCGGACTTGCGATGGTTGCTGCTGCAAAGGGCTATAAAGCTGTTTTTGTAATGCCAGAAACAATGAGCTTAGAAAGACGGAATCTGCTTCGTGCTTATGGTGCTGAATTAGTTCTTACACCAGGACCTGAAGGAATGAAGGGAGCTATTGCTCGCGCAGAAGCTTTAGTTGCTGAAAACGGCTACTTTATGCCGCAACAGTTCAAAAACGAAGCCAACCCTGAGGTTCACCGCAAAACAACAGGGAAAGAAATTGTCGAGCAAATGGATCAGCTTGATGGATTTGTTTCCGGTATTGGTACAGGCGGAACTATTTCAGGTGCTGGCAGTGTTATCCGTGAAAAATTCCCTAATGTAAAAATCTATGCTGTTGAGCCCCAGGATTCAGCAATTCTATCTGGCGGTAAGCCAGGTCCGCATAAGCTGCAAGGCCTTGGTGCTGGCTTCGTGCCTGATACATTAAATACAGAAATTTATGATGAAGTTGTTCAAATTAGCACGGAAGAAGCATTTGATGCTTCCCGCCGCGCCGCCAGAGAAGAAGGAATTCTTGGCGGTATTTCTTCCGGCGCTGCTATTTCTGCAGCATTAAAAGTGGCAAAGGAACTTGGAAAAGGCAAAAAAGTATTAGCAATTATACCTGATAACGGCGAGCGTTATTTAAGTACTCCTCTATATCAATACGATGTAGAATAAGTGAACGGACAGGGGGTCGTCGGCAATTGCCGGCGTCCTCTTTTTTTGTGTCCTGGTCCCCTTTTATTGTATGATTAAAGGATAAGAGTTTTTAGGAGGGAATGGGATGAATGCAGCTTTTGGACAAAACATCCATTGCGGGCCATACACATTGGACATGAGCAAAAAAACCATTGTGATGGGAATCCTCAATGCCACACCAGATTCATTCTCCGACGGCGGTAAATTTAATAATATTGACAGGGCTGTTGAACATGCTAAGAAACTGGTTGAGGCTGGCGCTGATATTATTGATATCGGAGGAGAATCTACTCGTCCTGGCTTTGCGGTGGTACCTGAGGAGGAAGAAATTAAGCGGGTAGTTCCGATTATTGAGGCCATTGCCAAACAAATTCAAGTGCCAATTTCGATTGATACATACAAAGCGGAAGTGGCCAGGCAGGCGATCCAAGCTGGTGCCCATATTATTAATGATATCTGGGGGGCAAAGGCGGACGAGCGGATGGGTGAGGTTGCGGCGGAATATGATGTTCCAATTATCCTAATGCACAATCGCCATGATCGAAATTATCGATTGTTTGTAAGGGATGTCATCAATGATTTATATGAAAGCATCGCGATTGTTAAAAAAGCGGGTGTGAAGGATGAAAATATTATTCTCGACCCGGGCATTGGTTTTGCTAAGGACTATCAAGAAAATCTGTTGATGATGCAAAATTTGGATAAGCTTGTGATGCTTGGCTACCCGGTTCTCTTGGCAACCTCCCGAAAAACAATGATTGGACAGGCCTTAAATCTGCCTGTTAATGAAAGGATGGAGGGTACAGGGGCAACCATCTGTTACGGCATTCAAAAAGGCTGCCAAATGATCCGTGTTCACGATGTCAAAGAAATGAGCAGGATGGCAAGAATGATGGATGCAATGATGGGAAAGGGTGACATGCTTGGATAAAATATATGTTAATGGTATGGAGTTTTACGGGTACCACGGCGTTTTTCCCGAAGAAACTGTATTGGGACAGCGCTTTTCTGTCGATTTGTCGGTCTCATTGGATTTAAAAACAGCAGGTGAAACTGACGCGCTTGAACATTCTGTTCATTACGGTGAGCTTTATCAATTATGTAAGGAAGTAGTCGAGGGTGAACCTAAAAAGTTGGTCGAGGCAGTCGCTGAGAAAATTGCCGGAAGTGTCTTATTAGGATTTCCTTTAGTTGAAGAGGTTACGGTGAAGGTGATTAAGCCTGATCCTCCTATTCCCGGCCATTACGAATCCGTTGCAGTCGAGATTACAAGGAGAAGATAAAAGTGGAAAATACAGCATTTATTGCCCTTGGCTCAAATATCGGAAACCGTTATGATAATATGGCAAAGGCTATCCAAATCTTAACCAATCATCCGGGAATTCAGTTGGTAAATAAGTCCTCTATATACGAGACAGATCCTATCGGTTATGAGGATCAGGATTTATTTTTAAATATGGTAATCGAGGTTAAAACAGTCTTAAACGCCAATGAACTATTGGATACATGTTTAAAAACCGAGCAGGAACTTGGCAGGAAAAGGGAGATCAGATGGGGGCCGCGGACGATTGACCTTGACATTTTGACATTCAATCACGAAAATATTGAAACAGAGAAGCTTATCGTTCCGCACCCGCGGATGCTGGAACGGGCGTTTGTGATGATTCCGCTTTTTGAAATAAATCCAGATATTCATATTTCGGGGATGAAGAAGCCTCTTAGAGCATATATGGTTGAATTACAAGACAAAGAAGGAGTCCGAATATGGAAGCAGAAAAGTGGGGAAGGCGGATTCGAGCCTATCGGAAGCTAAAAGGTTTTACACAAGAGAGCTTTTCAAAGGAACTGGGGGTATCAGTTTCCATTTTGGGAGAAATTGAGCGGGGCAACCGTCTGCCAGCAGAGGAGCTGCTGGAGAAAATTGCGCTGTCTTTAAAAATAACCAAGGAAGATTTAGCACCAAAGGAATAGATGGATAGAAAAATTTTAGTTAAGGAGGACGTTTAATGCTGAAAATTGGCAATATTGAAATGAAGAACCCTGTCGTCTTGGCGCCTATGGCTGGAGTCTGTAATTCGGCATTCCGTCTGACAGTAAAAGAGTTTGGCGCCGGATTGGTCTGCGCCGAAATGGTCAGCGACAAAGGTATAGTTTTTAAAAATGAAAAGACAATGAACATGCTTTATATTGATGAGCGGGAAAAACCATTGAGCCTGCAAATTTTTGGCGGCGAAAAAGCAACGCTTGTCGAGGCAGCAAGATTCGTCGATAAAAATACGAACGCTGATATTATCGATATTAATATGGGCTGTCCGGTTCCAAAAATCACAAAATGTGATGCAGGTGCGAAATGGCTGCTTGATCCTAATAAAATCTATGAAATGGTTTCGGCTGTGGTAGATGCGGTTGAAAAGCCTGTTACGGTTAAAATGCGGATGGGCTGGGATGAGGACCATATCTTTGCGGTTAAAAACGCGCAAATGGTTGAAAAGGCAGGCGGGAAAGCTGTTGCGCTGCACGGTAGAACGCGCGTCCAAATGTACGAAGGAAAAGCGAATTGGGATATTATCCGTGAAGTAAAGCAGTCAGTAAATATTCCTGTCATCGGCAACGGTGATGTGGAAACACCGCAGGATGCCAAAAGAATGCTGGATGAAACCGGTGTAGACGGCGTCATGATTGGCCGGGCTGCACTTGGAAACCCGTGGATGATTTATCGTACGGTTCAATATTTAGAAACGGGGAAATTAATGGGCGAACCATCTGTCCGTGAAAAAATTGATGTCTGTATCCTTCACCTCGATCGTTTGATCGCGTTGAAAAACGAGGATATTGCAGTCCGTGAAATGCGCAAGCATGCTGCTTGGTATTTAAAAGGTATCCGCGGCAATGCCAAGGCACGTAACGCCGTCAATGAGTGTCTTACACGTGAACAGCTCGTTTCCTTGTTAAACGAATTAGTAGTAGACGCAGAGGCAAAAGAACAAAGCCAGGCAATAGTAGGCTGAATTTGACATAAATTGTGCCATTTTCTATAATTATTTTGTTTGATGTTAAGGCTGCCAGTGGGTTACTGGCAGTTTTTATTGTATTCTATCTTTTTTAGATGTCTGAATTCTTCAGTTTGTGTAAAATAATAGAAGTATGCAGATGCGCGGTTTAACATGCGTTTTACATAAAATGATTAATGGAGTTGATAGTTGTGAGTGAAGAATTAAATGACCAATTAAAGGTCAGACGTGAAAAAATGCATTCGATGCGGGAAAAAGGGCTAGATCCCTTTGGTAAACGTTTTGATCGTACACATAGCAGTCAAGAGTTAATCAGTCAATATGGCGAAGTTGATAAAGAGGAATTGGAAACCCTAAATGTGACTGTTGCTATTGCTGGGAGAATTATGACGAAACGCGGCAAAGGGAAAGCTGGATTTGCCCATATCCAAGATTTAACTGGCCAAATTCAATTATACGTAAGACAGGACGCAGTTGGCGAAGAGTCATATGAGATTTTCGATTCAGCTGACTTAGGCGATATTGTAGCAGTACACGGAACCTTATTTAAAACGAAAGTTGGCGAGTTATCTGTTAAAGTTGATAACTTTGTGTTCTTAACGAAAGCACTCCGCCCACTGCCGGATAAATTCCACGGCTTAAAGGACGTCGAACAGCGCTACCGTCAGCGTTACTTAGATTTAATCATGAGCCAGGAAAGCAAAGAAACCTTTATTACCCGCAGTAAAATCATTCAATCAATGCGCCGTTATTTAGATGACCATGGTTATCTAGAGGTTGAAACACCGATGATGCATGCCATTGCTGGCGGAGCATCTGCGAGACCATTTATCACACATCATAATGCTCTTGATATGCCGCTGTTCATGCGAATTGCGATTGAGCTTCATTTGAAGCGTTTGATTGTCGGCGGTCTTGAAAAGGTTTATGAAATCGGCCGGGTATTCCGTAACGAAGGTGTTTCTACACGTCATAATCCTGAATTTACGATGATTGAATTATATGAGGCATATGCTGACTATCGCGATATTATGAGTTTGACAGAAAACCTCATCGCTCATATTGCGCAAGAAGTATTAGGTACAACAACTGTACAGTACGGAGAATATGAAGTAGACCTCAAGCCGGAGTGGAAAAGACTCCACATGGTTGACGCCATCAAAGAATACACTGGTGCTGATTTCTGGAAAGAGACGAGCGTCGAGGAAGCCCGTCAGCTTGCGAAGGAACATGGTGTAGAAATTACTGAGCATATGCTGTATGGTCATATCGTTAATGAATTCTTTGAGCAAAAAGTAGAAGAAAAGTTGATACAACCTACATTCATTTATGGACATCCGGTTGAAATTTCTCCGCTTGCGAAGAAAAATGACGAGGACCCGCGCTTTACAGACCGTTTTGAGCTGTTTATCGTTGCCCGTGAGCATGCTAATGCTTTTACTGAGTTGAACGACCCGATTGATCAGCGTGAGCGTTTTGAAGCACAGTTAAAAGAACGCGAGCAGGGTAATGATGAAGCGCACGAGATGGATGAAGATTTCGTAGAGGCATTGGAATATGGAATGCCTCCAACAGGCGGTCTAGGAATCGGTATTGACCGTTTAGTAATGTTATTGACAAACTCACCATCGATTCGTGATGTTCTGTTATTCCCGCTAATGCGTCATAAGTAACTTGTTATGGAAAAGTGCTGTAAAAACGGCACTTTTTCTTTATATTTTTAACAAGTAGAGTGAATATTTAAACTTTCGTTTAGATTTATAAAAACTGATAAAAACTATTGCACGAAATTATTAATGGTGGTATATTAATATCTGTTGTTGCGAGACAGTAAGTCTTCGACAAAAGATTTCAAAAAAGTTATTGACATTAAGTTGATAACTTGGTATGATAAGAAAGTCGCTTTTAGGCGGCGGGTTAAATAGTTCTTTGAAAACTAAACAAACAAAAACGTCAACAAACAATAA
>NZ_JBLVQN010000077.1:0-8787 GCF_058323225.1 Neobacillus sp. PVCKKU3 | reverse complement strand
ATGCATCATTTTCAGTCGTTTTCAGCTTATGTGCGAAGATGGTACCTGAAATGGCACCGCGGAATGAGACAAGAGAACCGTTCCTATGAATCATCCTCATAAAAACCTTGCTGGTGTGGAGCAAGGTTTATTTTTGTGGGCTTAAGACAGCGCTCGGCAATTTTTTCTGTAAGTTAAAGCCGCAAACCTGTGATTTAACAGTGGGGTGGCCATTTTTACACAAACGTTTGGTTAACTCCATTTCCCTGGAAATTTGTCGAATAAAGGGGCTTGTTGTAATGCTTTGAGAGCGACCATAGCCGCGTTTCGCAAGTAATCAAGCATTTTTTTCCCCAGATAGCATTGCGATGGGGGATACTGCAACTGAGAATTAATACTTCTCGGTCGAGGGTCTTAAGAGTGTTTGTCCAGATTGTAGACAAAGGGAGTGCTACCAATGTATCAATGTCAGGCATTTCATGGACCAAAAATGACCATCGGCCAGCATCTAGAATGAGGCAGAAGAACCGTCCCCATGCCTCACTTCTTTGCTAATTCATCCCGGTCCGCAGCCATTGGCGGCTGTTCCAACCATCCGTTTTCAATCAATATATTTGCTCCATCTTTTGCATACTCAGCTATTTCAGCAGAGAGCCTGACATATTGAAGCCCTATATCTTTTCGAGGGCTCACTGCCATACTTGTTCCATAAAATCCGATGCTAAGGGCGATTAATGATGTAGTATAAAACATCATTAACTTATCAGAAAAGGTAAACGCCGTTGACTCTGTTACTTCGGTATTCCATGTCATTGGTACAGGGAGGTCATCCTCACTAAGAAGGGAACCTAAAATTTCACAGTGTTTTTTAGCAATGTCCTTTCCTCTAACCAGATACTCGGTAACCTCTTTTGACTGGGCAACTTGACTAAATCCCAGCAAGCTTGCTACCCCAAAAGCATTTCTTTGAACGTTAGTAAAGAGATTTGTAACCTCTGTACCTGTTAAAGGACGTTTTTCTCCAAAAAAACCCTTTAAAAAACTTTTCTTTTTAACAAAATCTATATCATCTGGTATTGGCAAATAGGGAGACCTGATATAAAGCCCTTTTGATAACAAAAGTTCCTTTACCTCTCTTAGAAATGTTGTTAATTGTGAAATACACTCATTAAAATGACTATAAACATCTCCCCTGACAGATAAGGGCAGATTCATGCTATACCCTTGGAGAGCAATTTGAGATGCCTGATGGAGGTAATTTAACATATATGGATCTGAATACAATCTTGGAGCGGATGTATCGACATCTTGATCTAGTTTAAAACCATATGGAATTGGATATTTTTCTTTTTTGAAAATTTCAGTTAGAGTGTTAAGATTTCCTTGAGCAATATCAAAAGCCTTTTTGAGTAATGGTTTAATTTCTTCATCCTCAACTTTGGATAAAAAATATTTCAACTTGCATGAAATAGCGCTGTCATTGATATAAGAAGCCCATAAAGATGTAATCTCTGCCGAAGTAAGCCTCACCTGATTTCCAAACTCCATAATCCAACCTCCAATGAATTAGACAAAATTCTCTAATATCAATTTCCCCAAAACCCCCGAATATATGTAGCAGATGTAAAGACAGCTGAAAGGTAGGATACAACGCACAATTTGCCGTATCATCTCATTAATCTTGAATCAGATGATTTCTGTCAATCGCTTCAGGTTGTTTTTCTAACCAGCCATGTTTAACCATAATATTGTATGAAATTGCACCAGCCTCCAAAGCGTGAGTAAATACTTTGGTATAGTTTACGAGTATATCCGACCTAAAGCTCGAACCTAATGATGCACCATAATAAGTAAGAGCTGCATTTACTAAAAACCCTGCGTGAAACATGATCAATTTGTCAGAAAATGGACTTACAGTGGAATCAGTAATTTCTCCATCCCATTTCTCAGGTATTGGCAAATGATCCTCTTGCAATATAGTGTCAAAGCTTTCAGCATCTTTTCCTGCTAATTTAACGTTTTTTAGCATAAAATTACGAACATCCTCCCGCACTGCCACCTGACTAAATGCCAAACTTAATGAACTGATAAATCCAGTTTTCGTTGAATTAAAGAAAAGGGTGCTGATTTCCGAACTGTTTAATGGCCGTTTGTCTCCAATTAAATTTGAAATGAATCCCGGTGTTTCCATGAATTCCGCCCAATGAGGCGAAGGAATGGAGGGGACACTTGAATATTTCGGCTCATTTTTAGCCAATTTCACTATTTTTTTGAACAAATCCTTAGATTCTTCCACGCATTCAAAAAAATAATTTTGAATGTCTTCTCGTTCTGTATTTGTAATTGCAAAGCTATAAGCGGATAACCCATGTATGGTCATAATATAGGAATAAAATAATAAAAATTGATCGGAAAACAGGCGTGGGGCATTAACATTCACGTCATTTTCAGTAAATCCGATTGGGACTTGGAAATTTGCACTTTTCAAGAATTCGGTGATTTTCTTAATATGACCCTCAGCTAACTGTAAAGAGAATTCTAAGATGGGTTTAATCTCATTATTTTTAACAATTTTAAGAAAATATTTGTAGACACAGATCGCCATACTATCGCCCATATACTGAAGCCAAAGAGCGGACACTTCCGCTGCAGTTAATTTATTTGCCGTTTTTTTCTTGAAAATCCCCAAAAAAATACCTCCAGTATTTCCATTTATTATTCTGAAATTATTTTATGGGTATTGAATATGAAGTATACAGATAAATTGAAGTTGATGCATGGGGACGGTTCTTGTGCCTCATTCCATGGTCCAGCTTAGTTTCGTTTCCGGTGATGATCCAGCATTATTTGTGAATAATCAAAAAAACTCAGTTCCAGATAACCGAACTGAGTTTTTTTGTAGTGGTCGGGCTTGTCAGCCTTTATGAAAAAAGATAGCCGCACCCTTCATTTAATGAACTATCCCAACGTTTACTTCTGTTTCCCGCTCAAGAAATCCTTCAGCTTTGTGTATTCTTCGATCGTGATTTCTCCCGAGGCCAATCGCTTATCTAAAATAAGCAGGGGGTCATGATGATGCCTGTCTTGATAACAGAAACCTCTTTTACCTCGCCATAATCTGAAATTGGCAAAAATCAATCCAACTAATAATAAAAAGAAGATAAAACCAAATGGGTGAAAATAGCCCCAATGCATAAACATCGTCTCCTTAGGTAAATTCGTTACATGTTCAGAATACATTCCGTTTCTAATCAAACTCTGAACAAAACCTAAAATATTAATAAAAAGTTCTGTGTAGAATTGGAATGTAGATATCAAAAAGCCTTATCAAATGATATTTAAAGTACCTTTTTTGAATTTTATACTTTTTTTAGAAATGGTTTAGAAGTGTTTTAGACATATGGAGTAGGATGAATTATAGAATGCTTCGGCAAGATGAATTCGCAGGTGTATAGAATTGGGGGAAGTTTTTCAAGCACTTGTGAAACTTATCAATACGTTCCCACTCCTGTTATCATAATGTTTAAAGCCGGCTTGATTTTGTTGTTTGAGAAAAAAGAGCTCTAAGGAGATTTGCCCATGTCCATCAAGAAGAGACTACTACTTTCCTATATAGCGATGACCTTTATTCCCATCGTCTTGTTTGCCTTGATTGCAACAGCACTGTTCTCAGCCTTCTACACAGATATGGCGGGAACTGGGGGAAGGAAGGGGATGCCGGACTTTTGGGAGGAGTCTGCTCAGCGCCGCGACCTGATTGCAGGCGTGAAATTTATGGCCCAAACAGAACCTGATCGATTCACGGATCATGATTTTTTGAAAAAAACAGACGAACAATTGAATCGTTTGCAGACGGGACTCGTGGTCTTAAAAAATAATCGTGTATCCTTCACATCTCCTTTCGTGGAAAACCTTGAACTTAAACAGCCGATCCAAGATATGCAAACGAGCTGGACCCGTTGGGGAAAGGGCCGTTTTTCAGTTGAAAAGTACAATATCGATTTCAGTGATGGAACTTCTGGGACGGTATATTTTGTTTCCGATTTGAAATCGTTTTTCGACGAAGCTAGAAAGTTTTTCCCGTTGCTTTTTCTATTGCTGTTATTGGTCATTGGGCTAACGAACGGATTCCTTACCTATTTAGTTTCCCGCAGCTTTATCCAACCATTGTACATGTTAAAAAAAGCTGCAAATCATTTTAAAGAAGGAAACTTGGATTATGAGGTTAGATTGAAACGAAAAGACGAAATCGGGGAGTTGGGGGCGGCGTTTGAAGAAATGCGGGCCCGCTTGCATGAATCGATTCATCTCCAGCTGCAGTATGAAGAGAACCGGAAAGAACTCATCTCTAATATTTCGCATGACTTAAAGACACCGATTACTGGGATAAAGGCATGTGTTCAGGGCATCCAAGATGGCATTGCGGATACGGCTGCCAAACAGGATAAATATATGAGGATGATTGCCAAAAAAGCCGAAGATATGGATGGTTTGATAGATGAATTAATGTTATATTCCAAGCTGGATTTAAATCGGCTGCCGTTTCATTTGGAACCGTTGGACATTTGCTTGTTCTTACGGGAATATGTCGAAGAGCTGCGTATCGACCCGCGAATGAAAGGCATCAAGCTTACGTTTTCCACATCCAATGATAATTCAGTTCCTGTAATGGCCGACCGTGAAAAGTTGAGCAGGGTAATGGTGAATATTATCGGCAACAGCCTGAAATATATGGATAAACAAGAAAAGGAAATCCTGGTGGAATTGATAGCGGATCATGAGAAAGCAACAGTCCATATTCAGGATAACGGACCGGGAGTGGACTCCGAAGCACAGCAGCATATTTTTGACCGTTTTTACCGAGCAGACCCGTCAAGGAATACAGAAACGGGAGGGTCAGGCCTTGGACTTGCGATTGTCAAACAGATCATTGAAGGACAAGGTGGAAAGGTTTGGGCGGAAAGTCAATTAGGTGAAGGAACCGGCATTTATTTTACGCTAATGAGGGTGAAGACGATTGAAACGAATTCTGATCATTGAGGACGACGAGGTCATTGTTGAGGTAGAAAAAGATTATTTGGAGGCAAGCGGGTTCGAGGTGGAAATTGCCACAAGCGGAGATGCTGGTCTTAAAAAGGCACTTGAAGAAGAGTACGACCTCATCATCCTCGATCTCATGCTTCCAAATACGGACGGATTTGAAATCTGCCGGCAAGTCCGCCGGGAGAAAAACATTCCCATCTTAATGCTTTCTGCCAAAAAGGAAGAAATCGATAAAATCCGTGGTCTCGGACTTGGTGCAGACGATTATATGACCAAACCATTCAGCGTCGGCGAGCTGGTCGCCCGGGTCAAGGCGCATCTTGCTAGATACGACCGATTAATGACAGATAATCTGATGAGACAAAAGGACGAAATCCGTATCCGAGGGATTCGCATTGATAAGCTGTCCCGTAAGGTATTTTTGAATGAAAAGGAAGTCTCGTTTACATCGAAAGAGTACGACCTGCTCTTGTTTCTGGCGATGCACCCGAACAGGGTTTTCAGCAAAGACGAATTGTTTGAAAAAATATGGGGCCTGGATTCTATGGGTGATAACGCCACGGTAACCGTGTTTATCGGCAAACTGCGTGAAAAAATCGAACCGAACCCATCCAAGCCGCAATACATAGAAACCATTTGGGGCGTAGGATACCGGTTTAATGTGTAAATGATGCATGGGGACGGTTCTCATGCATCATTTTGGTCGTTTTTTTTATTAGAAGTTGAAGTGATATTATTTTTATACTTTTTTTAGATTTCGTTTAGAATCCATTTAGACACACCCATTACCATTATTACAGGAGAAAGTAACAAAATTGGAGTGTGAATAGATTGAAACCTAAAAAAAGCTGGTGGATTTTAGTCATTGTATCCTTTGGAGTCATCATTCCCTTTTCGGCTCCCTATTTGACATTTGATCCCGCAAATAGTCGTGTATCTTTCACAGCAGCGGCCATACAATTTCCTTTATTAGTTGCTCATATTATTACAGCATGTGTTGCACTGCTATCGGGCTTTTTTCAATTTCTGGAGCCGATTCGAATAAAAGCACCTAAGGTCCATCGTTATCTTGGAAGAGTGTATGTAGGCAGTGTTTTCATTAGCGCGGTTCTCGCTTTGGTATACACCTTTTACGTTGGGGATTTTTCAAAAGCGACTTCCTTTCTAGTATTAGCACTATTATGGCTTTTCACCTGCTGGAAAGGCTATCGAACTGCTGTGAGGAAAGACTTTGACGAGCATCGTAAATGGATGATTCGCAGTTTTGGCGTCACGCTAGTAGCAGTAAGCGGGCGTCTTGTCGTGCCGGCATTGCTATTAACCTATTGCATTTTAAACGGCTTCTCTCTTCCGGAAGGCAGGGAGGCAATGGTGGAAAAAGTGCTGAATGTGAATATATGGGTCGCCATCATTATTAATTTCATCATTATTGAGTGGGGGATACTCAAGGAATGATGGATGATGCATGGGGCTTCCGCACAGCTCCATGCACCATCATGGAATCTGGACCGGCACCGCAGAATGAGGCAAGAGAACCGTCCCCGTGCATCATTTTGCAAAGAACCAGCGACAAAATAATCGCGATATAAAGAATGAAAGGCAAATGGAAATCCAAGAAATATACCAGGCCCAGTGTATGTATGTAATGAGGTCGGTGTATTTTTCGATAATAATTTCGCCGATCGTCAACAAGGAGGTAAAGCCTACATAATAAGCCAATTGACAAAGAGTACTTCGGTTATTGGGATACCAAACATTAAAGGCGGCACATATGACTGGAAAAGCAAAGTACTCATATGTAAAACTCGTCCGATTGACAGAAGGAAATAATCGAACAGGATATTCAAGCAGTCCAAGCTCCACGACTACTAAACCTATAAGAAAGGTAATAACCTGTTTGAACAATATAGCCACGACGGCAAGGCGAAATTTATTTTTCGGTATGAAGAAAAGAGTGCCAGTCGCCACAACATAGACCGATAATAAGAGCCACCATTCCATTCTCATCGGATATCCCGCCGTTCTGCTTGAAACAAAGCTTTGTCCTTATAGAACCAATTGCACAAGACTTGACTCACGTAAAAGAGAAACCAAATGTAAATCCACATCCCCCACCAAGTCAACCTTTTATATTCTAATAAATCAGTAAATCTCTCGAGATTAATATCAAACAACGTGATGGCAGAGACCCAAACCAAAAAGTATGTAAATCTGGGCCATCGGCTGCCCTTTACATTCTTATGCACGTAATAGATGGAAAACAAAATGGGATAAAACCAATAATCGATTGTAATCGGGAGATGGCTCGCTTTAGGGAACTCCCGAACAGGCGCACTTAACAAGCCGAAATGAAACGAAGGCATATCGCAAAGCCAGATGATAGCCTGAAACATCATGTAGGCCAAAATTCCCTTGCGCCAATCTTTACGTGGAATAAACAAAAGAAAGCCAGCAAAGCCCAACAGCCACATAGCAGCCAAGATCAAACGCTCCATCTGCATGTCTAAGAAACTCCATCTCTCGTGTAGGATAATTTTAGAATGATGCATGGGGACGGTTCTTATGCATCATTTCAAGGTCATTCACTAAATAGAAACCCTGATTCGGTATCGCTGGATGAGGCAAGAGAAACGTCCCTAT
Organism: Neobacillus sp. PVCKKU3; assembly: GCF_058323225.1. NCBI lineage: Bacteria > Bacillati > Bacillota > Bacilli > Caryophanales > Bacillaceae > Neobacillus > Neobacillus sp. PVCKKU3. The sequence goes on along the minus strand of NZ_JBLVQN010000077.1, from coordinate 1,125 downwards.
GCATCAAAAAGGATTGTTAAGTTTGAGTAAATTTCTGAAATAATCTTAAAAATTATATTTCGATTGTTTATAATTTTTATAGGTTAGGAAATTTTTCCAAACAGGACATCCACGAGGGGGGAATGGAATGACTGCGGGGGTTATTATAACAGGGGTAATAGTCATAGGAGTTATCGTCCTATATATTTCTTCAGCGGGCAAAAGACGGCCAAAACTAGCCAAGGAGAACATCCCGGCCAACTTAGGTGTGTTAAGTCATGTCCCGATACAGCCTTTGATTGATCAATTGAACACCGCACTAGACGATGACTACATACAGCAGGTAAAGCAGCGCTTTTTAAAGGATTTTCCGAATCGAAGTGAAGATGAGTTTGAATGGCTGCTGTTTGAATTAAAACGGTATTTCATCGTCGCCAACATTTTAAAGAAGGCGCCGATGTTTAGTGAGGTTGTCGATGAAATCTGGCATGAAATGATCCTTTTTACAAAAAATTATCAATTGTTTTCCGAGAAATTCTTAGGAAAAATGCTGCACCATACGCCGAACACCAATCCTGAACCGGCACCGCAGGAAAGAGCCTTTTTTGACTGGATTTTTTCTCAGTTGTTTGAAATTACTCAGTTCAGCTGGAAAACGTGGGGGAGTTTTTTCAAGTACCCAATGGAGGGAGGACTCCTAAAAGAATTTAAGGAAAACAGTACGGAAGCGTTGATAGAAAAATATTTTCAGCGGAGCGAGGAAAACAAGGACCTCCTTGAATATTTGGTTAACCGAATGAAAAAGCAATTAAGCGAAGTCGAAAATATGTATCGTGCCAACCCGAAAGGTTCATTTACGAAACAGCGGACATACGGCGATATGGCTCCACTCGCGCTGGGGATGGTTTTTTTCTCGTATTTTTATTTTGATCAATATTGGGACTACATGAGAGCGTTTGCCTTCGCTGAAGCGGCAAAATATACAAGCGGCTGCACCACCGCTGTTTTTTGCGGATCCGCCTCTTCGGACGACTCCGGGAATCATTCCGGGAATTGCGGCGGGGACAGTGGAGGAGATGGCGGGGGAAGCAGCTGCTCATCCTGCTCGAGCTGCGGAAGCGGGTGCTCCTCTTAAGATGAAGCATG
>NZ_JBLVQN010000076.1:0-9488 GCF_058323225.1 Neobacillus sp. PVCKKU3 | reverse complement strand
TGTGCATCAACTTACTAGCTAAGAGGTGTGTTCATGTGTGAATCACCAAAACGAAACAAAAGAACCGTCCCTATTTACCTAAGGTCGGTTCTTGTTCCTTAACTTATTAGTTCATAGACGTGTATTCTTGTGTGATCCAAAATGTGAAACAAGAGAACCGTCCCCATGAACCATGTTACCCTCTTTTCTTTAAGCGTCCTACAAGAGGGACTACAATGATGCCTGCTATTACGACCTGCATGATGTTTCCAGGGATGGAGCCGAATGGCTGGATCCAGTTCCCGTAGAGGATGACTTCGGTGAAATAGTAGCCTACAACTTTTATGACGAGTGCAGTTAGAACGGCCAGAGTATAAACAAGAACTCGTTTGCCGGGTACCTTTTCGGCAATGAGACCGACTACAAAGCCCATTGTACCGACGATGACAAAGGTAAACGGTGACCATAATGCCCATCCTGAGACAATATCAAACAAACCCATACCAAACGCCCCCGCAATGGCTCCGGTTCTTTTGCCGTAAACCAAGGCTGCGATAAAGAGAGGAACGTTACCCAAATGGATTAGACCACCGTTCCCCATGATTGGGAGCCTTAAGTTGATGAACATCGTGGCCACGAAGGTTAAGGCAATGAAAAGTGCACTGATGACAATGGCTTTTGTTTTTGTTGATTCTGTTGTTGAAAATGTCGAATTCATATCTAACCTCTTCTTTTCTAAAAAGTAATATTATATATCAAATATTAAATATATACTTAAATCTTTTAGAAGAAAAGTAAATTTTTGTACTTTATAAACTTGGGTTGAAGATAGGGGCTAGGGGGTGTTCCACATTTTTTATTGCACTAAGCGTTCAGTAAGTTGAATAAGCCAAATTTACGAACAAAAAGTAAGACCCCAACAAATACAATTGAAGGGGGTTTCTAAAGACTATTTTTTCTCAATCATAACGAATAAAACACCAGTAAGAATGAGTATGGAACCTGTCCAAAAGGTTACACCTATATTTTCTCCCAGAATAAGCCAGCCAAGTAATGTTCCAACTACGGGTTGAAAGAAGAAAAATATCCCCCCACTTGAGGCGTTAAGCATTTGTAAACCGCGATTCCAAAGTAGGAACCCACCTGCTGTTGAAACAATACCCAAATATAAGAGTCCCCCCCAAATGGTCGGGTGAGTCAATTCAGAAATATTAATTGCGTGTAACCGTGGTAAAACAAAAGGAGTCAACACGATTAGGGCGACCGAGATGGAATAGGTGGTGACTACAATTTGTGAATAGTCACTCGGCAAGAGTTTTACAAGTACAGACATAAGTGCCCACGTTAAAGCAGCAATAAGCAGTGCAATACCACCAAGTTTACTAGATAAATCCACATCTCCGATTCCGACAATGAGAAAAACCCCAATCGTCGCTAGACAAACGGAAAGCCACTTTTTTAACGTTAATTGTTCTTTAAGAAGTAATCTAGCAAAAATAACCATAAACGCGGGTGTTGAAGAAGTTATAATGGCTCCCATTTGTGCTGTGGACAGCATTGTCCCCGTTTCTTGGGTAACAATTGAAATGGCGTTACCAATAACTCCGATAGCGATAATTAATAAGAAATAACGTTTCTCGATTCGCCATTTTTGTCGGGTTATAAAGCCGATGATAAGAAGTGCGACAATAGCCACTAAATAGCGCATCCACACAAGTTCTAGTGGAGGTATGACCGCTACTACAATTTTGACAACAACGTACATTCCACCCCAAATACTGGCGGCTAAAGTTAAATATATAGAACCTAATAAGGTGTTTTTCATTTTTTATACCCTCCGTCTTTTTTAGGTCAACGATGCCCAAACGGAGAGAAGTAGTCACGTTCTCTCCATTAAGAGCAGAAGTGCGCTACTGGTACATCATTTTCAAATAACGGAGTCCAATACATTTTGAATCACCTCTTAGAATACAGTGTAATAGTAAGTCATCAAGCAGCCAGTTTCTTTTCCATGCGATCATTTGGTAAAAAGACCGCGATCAACGAGCCGGCAAGCGGGAGCAGCGAGAGAATCGTGAAAACGGTCGCGATCCCAAAGATGTCTGAGATGCCGCCCATAAACACCGATCCAATCCCGCCAGCCCCTACACCGAAACCAATCGAAAGACCGGAAGCCAGACCAATGTTCTTCGGAAGCATGCGCTGCATGTAAACCACACTGACCGAGAAAGATGAAAGTACACTAAAACCAAACAAGAGCAATACGAGAACCGACAACACCCCATGTACATGTGGAAAAATAAGAGCAAACGGTGTTGCAAGTAGCATGGAACTGACCAGTAAACGTTTCATGCCAAGTTTGTCTGCAAGAACCCCGCCAACAAAAGTACCAAGTGCTCCTGCTCCGACAAAGACAAAGCTAAGAATCTCTGACTGTTGGATGGTAAGGTTGTGCAGGTAAAAAGGCAAAAAGACGACAACGCCAATTTGGCACCAGGAACGCAGGATGATTACACAAGAGAGCAGGGTAGCTCCCAGTAAATTGTTGTCTCCATTTATTTGTTTCTTAGATTGGAGTTTAGTAGTCTCTAATTTTTCACGCAGCCAAGGCAGAATTTGGCCAGTTAATAGAAGCGATAGGAACGCTACTGGAATGAGCCATAGTAGTCCCTGAATCCCTGAGTGACTTACGTAGAGGGATACTAATAATGGCCCAAAGGCTTGCCCGGCATTTCCGCCGACTTGGAAAATAGCTTGGGCGAGTGCTTTTTTAGATCCAGAAGCAAGATGGGTAGCTCGGGAGGCTTCTGGATGGAACGCGCCCGATCCGAGACCGGAAATCGAAATAAACAAAAGCAGCCAAGGCAGTGATGGTGCGAGTCCTGTTAAAGCCAGCCCCATAATCGAACAGAATACTCCTGCCGGATACAGCCAGACACGAGGCTTACGGTCCGCGAACATGCCGAACAGAGGCTGGGAGATAGAGGATGTTAGGTATGACATTAAAACTACTAAAGTAGACTGGGTATAGTTTAGGTCAAATGCTTGTTTATAAAGCACAACCATTGCCGGAACCATACCTGTGGTCACTAAATCATTTAAAAAATGTGATCCGCTGAATGTAAAAACACCCCGGCGAAAAATGGGTTCTTTTCCTTTCATTATGGGTTGTGATGCTGTTTCCAATGGTGTGCTCCTCCAATCAATTACAAAGCGATATTTAGTGGTACAAATTTTTTCCTTTTTTAATAATATCCCAGCTTGATATAATTGTCACTTCTTCAAACCTTAATTTGTAAAAGCATTTTTTGGAAGGGCAATTGGTAATTAATGAAAAAAAGATGGGTATTCCCCGTAAAAAACAAGGGGAAACCCATCTTTTTTTCTAGATTGGCAGATGATTCACTTCATTGGCAACACGAATGCCTGATTCAATGGATCCCTGCATCCAACCGTGAATAAGAGTGGTATGTTCACCGGCAAAGTGAACTCTTCCTTCTGGCATCGTTATATATGGAAACAATTCATTTTCCTGGCCGGGCTCAAATGCGACAACCGCTCCAGTGGCATGGGGGTTATCTACCCAGCTATAAGAAATACCAGAAACATATTCGGAATAGACCTGGATGCCGAAAATTTGAGCTAGGTTCTTTAAGGCATATTGAATACGCTCTCCGTCGGAAAGACCATTCCATGTCATCGCTTCATCCGCCCATGTATAGCTTGCGACAACAACAGCCGGTTCAGATGTGCCGATTCCCTGACTCGGAAAATAAGTGAATCGAATGGGCAGATCGGTGATGGATTTCCCGCCATATTGACCGTATCTTTCCCAAAAGCGGCTCTTAAACTGAATTCCGATTTTTGTTGCGGCCATATAGTTGATTTCACGAATGGCTCTATGTTTGTAATAAGAAAAAGAATGGTAGGGTTCAATGGTTACAAATCGCATAACAGAAAAGGGGATGGTAATGATGGCAAGATCACTAGTGGTAGTCGAATTTTTAAATGTACGAGGATCAGTCGAATGAATGGTGACACCTTGGTTATGTTGGGCAATTTTAGTGATTCGTTGGTTGAACCTAATCTCCTCTTTCAATTGCGGCAAAAATGCCTTCGGAAGCAGATCCATTCCACCCGTTATCTCATAGAAGCGATTGGTTCTAAAACCCGACGTTTCACGGATCACTTCTAGAAACGACATCCCCATAAAAGCTTCATAATCTAGGAGTACATCAATCATATCAATGGCACCATCTGAGAAAGTCGTTCCAAATTTATAGTGGTAAGAATTTAAGAACGTTCCGAGTGATTGGTTTTTAAATTCTTTTTCGATAAGAGGCCAATGTCTCTCAGGGTCCTTATTAATAAAATTAACAATTGGATCGATGGCTAATTTCCATAGTTGTTCTGCACTTTTACCTTTTTCATTCGGCAGGACAGGAAAGTTTAGAATACTAGGATTTTGTTCAAACATGCTGAGGCGGGTTTTGACCCCATTTACAAACAGAATGTCTGCGGGGGTCCGGTTGATAAAAGGGTTTACGGGCAACCCAAATTTTTTAATATATTCTAGAGTCAATAAATGGGTATCAGGAATACGCATAGGGCCTGCGTTTAAATAAAGGCCATTGCTGAAAGGGCTGCGAATCGTGTAAATACGGCCGCCCACCATGCTGTTGGCTTCTAAAATAGTAACCTTGTGCCCCGCCTGCTTTAAAAGGGAGGCTGCTACAAGCCCTGCTATCCCAGCACCGACTATCGTAATCTGCTTAGGGGTCTGTGACTTATCAAGCCCATTTCTAATCATGTTAATCATTTGTTGGGGCGTTAATGTTATTGGTCCATTCATATTTATTGGCATCTCACTACCTCGGTTAAATAAGGTTTAATACATTTTATTCACTGGTTGAGATGTCTATGCGTGATGCATGGGGACGGTTCTGGTGCATCACTTATTTATTTATTTTAACAAAAAGAGAGGGTGCCTCTTCTTGTATTGATCCGCAAATATTACGGGGCGATTCGCAAATATAAGGAGGAAATTCGCAAATATACAGCTGATTTTCGCAAATAACTTGTAGAGGCAGCCGCAACTTGTTTAGATCCGCAAATATAACAGGGGGATTCGCAAATAAAAGGATGTGATTCGCAATTATAAAGGGATTTTTCGCAAATAACTTGCGGGTGCAACCGCAACTTGTTAAGGAACGCAAATATTACGGGGCGATTCGCAAATATAATGAGGAAATTCGCAAATATACAGCTGATTTTCGCAAATAACTTGTAGAGGTAGCCGCAACTTGTTTAGATCCGCAAATATAACAGGGCGATTCGCAAATAAAAGTAGGAAATTCGCAAATAAACTTAGCGTTTTCGCAAATAACTTTTGGATGCAGCCGCTACTTGTTAAGGTCCGCAAATATTACTGGGCGATTCGCAAATAAAAGGAGGAGATTCGCAAATAAACTTAGCGTTTTCGCAAATAACTTTTGGATGCAGCCGCTACTTGTTTAGGTCCGCATCTATAACGGCGGGAATCGCAAATAAAAAGGGGAATTTCGCAATTATTGTGCTCGGATTCGCAAATATTTTGTTTGAAATCGAAAATTAGGTTCAAAAAAAATGAGGAACATCACTCAGATGTTTCTCATTTTTTTGAAGTTTTATTGGCGCGGTGCAAACAAGATCACGGAGGCTCCAATTAAGCAAATTCCAGCGCCGATCCAGTCATATAAGTCAGGTGTTTTTCGATCCATTCCCCATCCCCATAAGATGGACAGAACGATAAATACTCCACCATAGGCAGCATATACTCTGCCGAAGGATGGGAACGATTGAAATGTTGCTATGACACCATACAATGCCAGGATAAGTCCGCCGAAAATTCCCCAATACAATGGTTTACCTTCTCTTAACCATAGCCAAACTAGATAACCGCCGCCAATTTCGGCAAGTCCTGCAAGTATAAATATTACAATAGATTTAATCAAATGACCTACACCCTTCGAAAGCCTGTCTAATTAGGAATTATATTTTTCAATTAAGTTCAGGTCAAATCATAAACTGGTGTACTTCGGCAAAAGCAGCTTCGAAATCAGTCGGGTGAGTTGCTTTTATCTTCATTTTGATTATCACTGGTCCCGTCCAAAAAACGTTCAAGAGCTTCTTTATTTTTCACGAAATCTACTTCCAATACATCCCCAAGCTCATCATCCCGTTTATTTTGAAAACTGCCATCCTCAGGAATGCGTAAAGTTTCAATCTCGCTGTTCTTTCTCGTAAGTATGTCTTTTCCAAGTTCAATAAGGGTAGAACTGTTCATATTTGTCTCCAAATATTTATTCAAAAGACCGATTAGCTCTGGGAGTTTTAACACACTTTTTGGACCTAACGCTTCTTCCTTTAATTTTGAAATCACTTCCTGTTGCCTTTGAATCCGCCCAAAATCACTTAAACGATCATGTCGAAACCTAACATAGCCTAACAGTTCTTTACCATGGAGCCGCTGCTTGCCTTCTTCTAACGTCATGCCAATTCCATAAGACATCTCATACGGTATGTCCACTTCGATTCCCTTTGGAACAAGCAGGTCGACCGCTTTTTCGAAACCTTTAAAATCGATGATCGCATAATAGTGAATATCGAGTCCGAAATTTTCCTTGATCGTTTTACTTAGCAATTCAGTACCGCCAAAAGCGTAGGCGGCATTTAGTTTTTGCTGTCCATGATTGGGTACGGAAACAAGCATATCGCGCATTAAGGAAATCAGTTTAAATTGATGTGTTTTTGGATCATAATGGGCGATCATAATGGTATCTGTTCGGGATTGTTTTTCTCCCCGTGAGTCACTTCCTAATAAAAGCACATTGACCTCATCGAGGTTACTCTTTGAATCTTGAATTGTATGTTTTCCCTCCACTTTTTTAAGAGGCGGGTTAATCGTTTTAATTTTTCCTTCTATGTATTGAAAAATGGTAAAGAGACCAACTGTGACAATACCAATTACAAGTAGGGCGGCAAAAACTCTGCCCCATCTTATTTTAATTCTTTTCTTTTTCTTTCGTGTCAAAACTTGCACCACCTAGGCTGAAATAATACGATCATCAATGGTTTATTTTATACTATTAAGCTCCCATATAGGAATAATTTAGAAACCTCTGAAGTAATGATTATCGCATAAATAATTTTCAACTATTTAACTATTAGGTTACATTTATTTTGCATTTCTAATTAATATAGTACAAAAACAGGTATGACTAATTAGTAGTCATACCTTCCAAACTGTCCCTGTATCGTTAAAAGATTTCTTTAATGAAAGTAAAATTCTTAAGAAGTTCACTTTCATTGATGGAGATCCGATTCGCCAAATCTTTCGTTCTCAAGACAAATTCTTTAACTCCGATAAATTCTGATTCACTAATCAAGTAAAAGTGAGTTCCTTTTTTATATCCATTAAACTGCCTTTTTAATTTATATACCTTCATTCAATAACCTCTAGTTTCTTTTTTAACCATTACTGAATTTACGCTAATTATAGTTCCTTAGACGTCAGCGGCAAGAACAGTTTAATCCCTCGTTTGTTAAATGGCAAGATTTTTAAATCAGCGATCAGGTGACTGATGTAACCAGCTAAACAGGTATAGAAAACACCGAGAATTCCAAGTGAAGACTCTAAATGGAAAGCAATGACCCCGAAGAAAACAACGCCTAAGATGGAATGAGTATAACTCCGATGAGATGTCAAGGAAGCAATGATAAAGTAAATTCCTAATAGGATGATCCAAAGCTCCCCTAAAGATAACCCTCCAAGCAGAACAGCAATTCCCGAAATGGTTAACATATGTTTTTGCTTAATGAGGGAAGCAACCAGCACGATCAAAAGCCCGATACCGGCCCCCATCCATCGTTCTGCCGCCAGTTTCTCCAAGACACTATAGAAAATCATCAGCAATCCAATGATCATCGCAGCTAGCCGAACCATCTTATGCGACAGTGTAATTTTTCCGCGGAGCTTCCCGTCAATATCCAAGTCTGGCATCAATCCCGACACGGCTCCTAATCCGACAAACAAGAGTGTTGCAGAAGGAGAGGTTTGATATGTATTAGCCACAATATATCCTGTTGCTGATCCAATTACTGCATGTGCTGTACCATTCAATTTCATACCACCTCTAAAATTATTAATCTGGTCAAAAAAAACAGACATAACTATTCTACTACAAAACATCTGTTCTGTTTATAGATAAATAATTTATGAATAAATACGTTAGGCAGTAGTTTTAGCTACAGACGATGTTTAAGAATTTGATTCAAAATGTTGGACAAATTAACGTGTCCCTCGGCTGATTAAATGAATAAGCTATTATAGTTTGATAGGAAAGGATGTGATATTGAAATCAATGAGCAACAACACTAAAAAGTTTACAGCCGTATTAAGACAGGAATTTTCTTTTTATGCGAACGACGAAGTACTTGATTCGGTTTTAGATGATATTGCAGCCCAAGGAGTAACGGTAGTTGCATTTACCATTACAAAGTTGGACATGGGCAGAGTGAACTTTGTGCGAATGGTTGTCGGTCCTGATAGTTCAAATAGTTCCCGTGCCAACCAGATCGCGCGGGACGCTCTTCGCCGAGCAGGTGTACGGTTCCATCAAGAAGAAGTTATCCAGATCATTGTTTCACCTGCCCCGGGAATCTTAAGAAACGTGTTACGAGCTTTGCACCCTCAGGTAGTAGTGTTCGCTGCATATAGTGCAGTAAATTCCATCATCCTGAACGTCTCCGATATCCCAACTGCATTACAATTGTTAAGGAAAAATAACATTATCGCTTAAGGTTTTTACCTTTTTAATGCCTAATTGTGAAAGCAATTAGGCATTTTGATGTAAGTTTTAGTATAAGGTGATAAAGACCAAACGATTAGAAGTACCGTTCATGAAGTACATTGGTTATATAAATCTGTTACAATTCTGTTAGATTCAATTGATTATATACGAGGAGATATTACCATGCAAACCATAAACAAAATAGGCAATTCATTTTGGTATATGACACCTGTTTCTGAGACAGACAGACCGATTTTAGGGATGGTTGTTGGAAAAGAAAAAAGATTAATGATTGATGCGGGGAATTCGGAAGCACATGCCCAATTATTTTTAAAAATGCTGGAGGAACAAAATGTCGGCCGTCCTGATATGGTTGTGTTAACACATTGGCATTGGGACCATATTTTTGGACTGTCCGCATTAAAGGATCGTGTATCGATTTCTTCAAAAGCAACAAAAGTAGAAATAGAAAAACTAATACCTTTAGCATGGACGGATGAGGCTTTAGATGAGCGGGTAAAGGGAGGCACAGAAATTGAATTTTGTGCCAACTGCATTAAAAATGAGTTTGCGGAACATAGGAATATACATATCACATTGCCACAAGTCGTTTTTGACCATGAACTCGAAATCGATCTTGGCGGGGTAACTTGTGTATTGAAGCATGTCGGAGGGGAC
>NZ_JBLVQN010000075.1:0-10186 GCF_058323225.1 Neobacillus sp. PVCKKU3 | reverse complement strand
TGTGCCTCAAAAAAATGAGGCACAAGAACCGTCCCTCTGCATCACTTTAGTTCGATAGTGATAGGATCCATTTCTTTTGTTTCTAAGCCTTTTCCTGAGCCAAGGGAGAAGTAGATGACTGGTACAAGTGTAAGTGATTTTGCGTTTGGATTGATGGATTTGATTGTACTGCTCCATTCAAAGGATACTCCGTTGTCACGGCTGACACCGCCGTTCCCATCGACGCTGTAGCTGTTTCCTAAATCATCTTGCACATTTTTAATTTCTGCGGTTACATGCGGCCATTTGTCTAGAATACGGGGTTCCACCACTTGTTCGTAGTGGATCACTGTCGATAAACCATTCGTTTCAATAGACTTAATTTTAATTGAAACACCATGATTGGTAACGGACTGATTCACAAGTTTCGTTTTGTTTTCCAAAGCGGACACTTCAAATGCGAAATGCCAATCCCCTGCAACGGATTCTTTTGTTTCTAGATTTTTGAATGCCCCCGGTTCCCAGCTGATTTCAATACGGTCAGGTTTGCTTCCACGAAACGTCGGCGTTATTTTTTCCGTCCCTACATACGTGGTGGCATTGACTTTTTTCATCGTGCCAGCGGACCCAATTGCCTCTGCGCCCTTTACATTGAATGCTGATGACATGCTAGGATTTGTTCCTAAATCTTTATCGGTTTCAATCGCATAAGAAACAGTAATCGACGATCCATCGAATACAGCATCCTCAATCATGATGGATACACCATTACTTGACTGGGTTTGTGAAATAGATGTTGCGAAATTGGAATAGTTGCTAGTATAAGAGTTTTCATCTTTAAAGTAATTCATAATATTATTCATAAATGGAATTTGGGATGCGAGTGATGGTACGGCAAAATTGGCACCAATCGCGGCCCCAAGTGCAATCGTTGCTGCCACTGCCATATATTTAAAAACCTTTATTTTCTTCTTTGCGCCCACTCCCATAACATGCTGTTTCACGCGTTTTTTTTCAATCTCACTGACTGCCACAGGTTCGATTTCGTCAATATTGAGATTCGCTAACTTTTTATAGTAACTCATATAATGAATTGCTCCTTCAATTTCATATTTTCCGCTAATTTTTTCTTCCCACGATACAATCGATTATCGACTGCAGCTTTTGATAAATGCAGGGAATCGGCAATTTCACTATTACTCATCTCTAAATAGTATTTCATGATAAAAATATCGCGATCTAGTTCAGCGAGTTTGCATAGTTCAAAAAGTAACTCATTTTTTTGTTCCCGATCTAATACGGACTTTTGTAAACTCGTAGGTGAACTAATCTGTTCAAGTTCAACGGGAGAAGCTTCGCGTGCCGTCTGTTTTTCAAAGATCCGATAGTAATCGATGGCTTTATACTTTGTGATGGTGCCAATCCATTTTTTGAAATCTGCTTCATCTCCATTAAATTGATGGCTGTTTCTCCAAACCTCTAAAAACACATCATTTATACAATCATCGACAGCATCACGTTTACTAAGCGGCTGTAATATTTTCAGTGAAATGGCTTTGACAAAGGGCATATATTCATCAATGACATACTCCAGGGCATCTTCTTTTTGCTTTTTTAAGCGTTTAATAAAATTCTTGTTAGAAACGGCCATATTATATCTCCTTCATTTTTTGAAAAAGCTTTTTCACTAACTATAACGAAGCAACCATCGGTATATTCTCAACTACTTTGAATTTATTTTACAATAATGAGGCATGGGGACGGTTCTTTTGCATCAAAAATATGTTGCACCAGGTACCAAATGCGGAACTTGGGCCGGACGCGATATGAGGCAGTAGAAGTGTCCCGTGGATGTTCCCACTCCATGCATCAAGACTTGACTGATTACCAAAAATAGGATATCATGAGTAATATTAGGCTATCTTGTTTTGCAAGGTAGCTAAATTAAAATACAGTATCTTGTATTACAAGATAGCGGTAAGGACGAAACGTTTATGTCTCTAAGAAGCCAATTATTAAAAGGGATTTTGGAAGGATGTATTCTATCAATCATTGAAAAAGAAACGGTTTATGGTTATGAACTATCACAGAAACTTCAACAATTTGGCTTGAATGATGTGAGTGAAGGATCCATTTATCCCATTTTGCTTCGGCTCCAAAAGGAGGGGTTAATTAAAGGTGAAATGCGCGCCTCCCCAACAGGTCCTAAACGGAAATACTACCAACTTACTATTCAAGGGGAAAAGGCAATAGCTGAATTTCGAGAAGAATGGAAAAATATTCAGAAACCTGTAGATAAATTGTTAAATAGGGGGTTTGAGGATGGACGCTAAAGAGTTGATTGAACTAAATAATCGTAAACGAAAAGAATTGGCGAAAGAAAATGAAGAATATTACGGTAATATGCTCGTGTATATTCGAGCGAGTATGGCCGTTTCGGAGCAGCAATCAGAAGAATTATTAATGGAGCTTTTAGATCATATCCTAGAGGCACAGAAAGAAGGAAAACGAGCTGTGGATATATTTGGAGAGAATCCATCTGCTTACTGTGATGAAATGATCAAGCAGTTACCTAAAGAATCGGGGAAAAGCACAGCTTATTTTATTGGCTTTTTGTTAGTGAAGCTGGCAGGCATAATAGCTGTAGTGAATGGAATAGGAGACATTATTATCCACTATTTTAAAAATAGCGATCAGACAGTGTATGTCGGTACAGCCATTGTTACGTTTATAATCGTTGCTTGTATCATTTTCCTTGATGTGGTTCTAATCTTAAAATGGCTGCAACAATCTATTTACAAAGTATCCAATAAAGTGAAAGATTTTGCCTTATTATCTTTCATTATGACACTATCCATACTCGGTATGGTTTTTCTCCCTAGACTTATTCCTAACTTTGGATATGTAATAGAAGTTGGAGGCTTTCTATACCTATTTATCGGAGTCGCTGCACTCAGCATCTCCAAATGGTTAGACCGCAAATATTGTATTACAAAATAAATTGAGGCAAGGGGACGGTTCTTGTGCATCAATTAAGGGGATTTCGTTCGGAAGAATATTGCAACATATACCGAATGCGGACCTTGTGCCAGACCGCGGAATGAGGCAGCAGAACCGTCCCCATGCATCAAAATGAGAAAGGAATTAAGGCTGTCATGGAAATAAGAAAGGTATCGATTATTGGATTAGGAGCTTTAGGGATTTTGTTTGGCCATCATTTGACCAGGAAAATGCCAAAGAATGATGTAAGGATTATTGCCGATCAGGATCGAATTGTGAGGTATCAAACTGACGGGGTTTATTGTAATGGTGAACACTGTGAATTCCATTATGTAACACCAGAGGAAAAAGGCGAACCTGCCGATTTATTGATTTTTGCGGTGAAATATGATGGGTTGGAGGACTCGATCCAAGCTGCAAGAAATCATGTCGGAGAAAACACCATCATTTTATTACTGCTAAATGGCATCAGCAGTGAGGCTGTTATTGGCAAAGCGTTTGGGATGAATAAAATCCTATACAGTGTCGCACAAGGTATGGACGCCGTAAAAGTTGGAAATGAGCTAACGTATGCCAATAAGGGAATGATCTGTTTTGGAGACCGGGAAATTGGGGTGTTTTCAGATAAGGTCAAGAGTGTAGCGGCATTTTTTGAAAAAATGGAACTCCCTTATCAGGTAGACAAAGATATGAAGAAAAGATTATGGGGCAAATTTATGCTTAACGTTGGTGTGAATCAAACGGTTGCTGTTTACAGGAGCGACTATGGTGAAATACAGCGGGAGGGACAAGCAAGAGATACGATGATTGCTGCTATGCGTGAGGTCATTGCACTGTCTGAGAAAGAAGGAGTCCATTTAACGGAGGCAGACTTAGACTATTGGTTAACGGTGCTGGGCACGTTGAGTCCTGAAGGAAAGCCGTCAATGGCTCAAGATGTTGAAGCAAAACGATTCAGTGAAGTGGATTTATTCTCTGGCACGGTTTTGGAATTAGGGAAGAAATTTGGAATTCCGACGCCGGTCAATAAAGAGCTTTACGAGCGGATTAAATTGATGGAAAGTAAGTATTAATTAGTAAACAAAGAGGGGCAGACTCCCATTACTATGAAGTAGCGGAAGTCTAACCCTTTGTTTATTGGTTTCCACTCTGGGATTTTCGAAAAATTTGAGGCATAAGAACCGTCCCCATGCATCATGCCCCATGCATCATGTGTTACGTTCGGAAGCCATTGGAGGCTGTTCGAACCATTTTTTTTCAATCATTAGACTTAGTCCATCATCTAGGAAGGTACCCGTTTCCACGATGTAGGAGGCAAACATAGCGCTTAAATCTCTTCTTGCAACGACACTTAAGGCGTTTCCGTACCTGATAATGGCGATTTCGACAAGAGATAGGGCTTCAAACATAATTAATTGATCTGAAAATGGCGAAGTGGAGGAGTCTGTTATTTCAGATTCATATGTAGCTAAAAAAGGCAAGTTCTCGGTTGCATTTAGAGATTGGAGTTTCTCCACGCGCTTTGCTGCTAATTCCTTCCCTCTTTTACAATACTTTTGAACCTTCGGATCTTTTGCAATTTGCGAAAATGCTATAAGCATTATTTTTGCTAACATAACTCCTCGAAGACTATAGATTAGGCTATCAATTTCGATGGCACTTACGGGGCGTTGTTCTCCCCACCAACCTGCTAGGAAGGATTGTTTTTGAACTAATTCAGACTGTTTAGGTGGGGCAATAAAGGCAGGTTGATGCTGGTACCCCTTTTTATGGATTGCTTCTGTAATGGTTTGGTACAGTTCAGTCGAATTAAAAAGGCAATTTTTTATATAGGCAAGAACTTCAGGTGTTTCAGTTTTCCCTATTGTTAATCCGTAGCCATATACTCCATATTCAGAGAGGGTCTGAAGTACGAAAAGCACCAGTTTATCAGACATTAATCTAGGTGCATCTGTTATGACATCTTTTTTAATAGTAAACCCAATTGGTTGAGGAAAACCAGCTCTCACATACAGTTCTAAACCTTCATTAACAATTTGGTGTGCTAGATCCTTAGAGCGTTGTAATATCATTTTAAGGTCTTCATCTTCCGCGTGAGGAATCCAATGCTCAAGGAAACAAAGATGTGCCTGATTCCCAATAATGTATCGCCAAATATTCGAAATCTCTCCAGCCGTTGGTTTAAACTCCATAATTCTCTCCTAAATCATTCATTTTTTTCATATTGTTAAATTGAGGCAAGGGGACGGTTCTTATGCATCATTTCAGGTGTTTTGAGAAGTTTTCGCACTCACCCAGCACAAACACGGCAAAGATGTGCGGATTGCAGGATGAGGCAGAAGAACCGTCCCTATGCATCAATAAAAAGGGCAGACTCCCATTACAATTAATAGTGGAAGTCTGCCCTTTTTTATAGGTTTTGTATTCTGTTTGTCGAGAAAAATATTTGAGGCAAAAGAACCGTCCCCATGCATCACAACCAGTTTTGTGACCAGTCTTCTATGCTGTTCATTAGTGGTTTTAGTGCTAGGCCTTTGTCGGTTAGGGAATATTCGATTCGGACTGGAGTTTCCGGGAAGACTTCCCGTTTTACGATTCCCTCATTTTCCAAATCCTTCAACCTTTCTGAGAGCACTCTGCCGCTGACACCAATGGAAGATTCAATGGTGCAAAAACGCTGCGGGCCAGATAAAAGCTGGTAAATGATCATACCAGTCCATCGTTTGCTCAATAACCCCATGGCTTTTTCAAATCGAGGACAAATCGATTTATCCAATTGAAATCAACTCCTTACTAATTATTATAATCATATTTAAAAATAATTAAATTCTTTTTTACAAATTACTAACTTGACACTATTAACTTATCGCAATATACTTACTTACATAAAGTAACTAACTAATAAATTGTGTTTCAACTATAGATAGCTTCTTCGTCTTTTAGAGAAAGCTGAATAAAAGGAGGCGTTTAAAATGAACTTTCATCGTGAACCTATTACATTTGTAGGTCAAGTGAACCTAAAGGTAGAAAATTTACAACGTTCATTAGCTTTTTATCAACAGGTTATTGGTTTTAAGGTATTGGAACAAACCGAAAGGTCCGCTAGCCTTACTGCTGATGGAAAGACCGTTTTATTATCCATACAGCAACCAGAGAACATTATTCCTAAGCAGGGAAAAACAACCGGATTGTACCACTATGCCCTGCTTCTTCCAAATCGTTCTGATTTAGCAAGAATCGTGCAGCATTTTGCAGAAATCGGCTTGCGGTTCGGTTCATCCGATCATATTGTGAGCGAAGCTCTTTATTTATCTGACCCTGATGGAAATGGAATTGAGATTTATATTGACCGTGACCCTTCCGTGTGGAATTGGAAAAAGGGAGAAGTGGAAATGGCGGTTGACCCGTTGAATTTCACAGACCTGCTTTCTGGAGGGAAACAGCCCGCATGGGAAGGGCTGCCGGCGGGCACGGTGATGGGACATATCCATTTACATGTTTCCGAATTAAAAAAGACAGAAGAGTTTTATATAAAAGGTCTTGGATTTGAAGTGGTAAACCGATTTGGAAGTCAGGCACTTTTCATTTCGGATGGCAAATACCATCACCATATTGGCTTAAATACCTGGAATGGGGTAGGCGCGCCTGCACCTTCTCCTAATAGTGTTGGGCTTGACACATTTACACTCATGCTGGCAAATGAGGAAAAGAGAAATAATATAATAAATCAACTGAAGAGTATTGGAGCATCTGTTGCTGAAGAAAATGGTTCTTTCATTACTTCTGATCCTTCAGGTAACCGCATCATTCTGAAGGTTTGAAAAATTATCCATCATAACTGGGGGAATTAGCTGTTATGGGACAGGAAAGAAATACTGGAATAGAAATTGGCCTATATACACTTGGAGATATATGTGTAGATCCTACTACTGGTCAAACGGTCAGTGCAGGGCAAAGAATAAAGGAAATCATGGCTGCGGCTACACTCGCCGACGAAGCTGGACTTGATGTGTTTGGAGTGGGTGAACATCACCGCTTAGACTATGCCACGTCTGCCGTTCCAGTCGTATTGTCCGCCATTGCGCAAAAAACCAAACGAATTAAATTGACAAGTACTACGACCGTATTAAGCACAGTTGATCCTGTTCGCCTTTTTGAAGATTTTGCTACACTGGATTTGCTTTCAGAAGGAAGGGCAGAAATCATGGCAGGGCGCGGGGCATTTATAGAATCCTTCCCTCTATTCGGGTATGACGTAAATGACTATGATGCCTTGTTCTCTGAGAATATTGATTTATTTTTAAAGCTAAATGAAAACGAGCGAATTACATGGGATGGCCATTTTCGTTCATCTTTAAAAAATGCTGAAATTGCTCCGCGGCCTTTCCAAAATCAGATACCTATTTGGATTGGTGTAGGAGGAACGCCTGAAAGCGCGGCCCGTGCCGGCCGATTAGGTGTTGGGATGGCTTTGGCCATACTCGGCGGCGATCCAGTTCGTTTTAAGCCACTGGTAGAACTGTACCGTAATTCGGGCATTGCTGCGGGGCATGATTTGGAAAAATTAAAGGTAGGCGTTACAGGCCACGGGTATATTTCAAAAACAACCCAGCAAGCCAAGGATGAATTTTACCCTTACTATTCAAACTACTGGTCTTCTGTAAACCGCCAGCGCGGGATGACAAGTGGAAAAATATCAAAATCAGATTTTGAACATATGACAGCCCCAAATACCGCCTTGTTTGTAGGAAGCCCACAACAGATTGTGGAGAAGATCCTTCGACAACACGAACTTTTTGGGCATCAGCGGTTTATGGCGCAAATTGATATAGGCGGTATTCCATTTAAGAAAATAGCTGAAGGAATTGAACTGTTGGCGACAGAAGTAGCGCCAATCGTGCGGAGAGAAACAAGTAAATAAAAATTTTTAGGGGTGTAATGAAAATGGGCTTTATAGACAAACTATTTGGGAAACAAACGAAGGAGGAAATAACCGTGACAACTGAAAAATTAAACATCGGAATTATCTTAGGCAGCACACGCCAAGGTCGTGTAAGCCCGCAGGTTGGAGAATGGGTTAAAGGAATCGCTGATAAGCGCGGCGATGCGAACTATGAAATCGTCGATATTGCCGACTTTAATCTTCCTTTCTTAGGAACTACTGATGGATCAGAACCAGGCATTGCTGCTTGGAATGAGAAATTGGCAAGCCTTGATGGATTTGTATTCATCGTTCAAGAATACAACCACAGTATTACTGGAGCGTTAAAAAACGCGATCGATTTTGCTCGTGAAGCTTGGTACAACAAAGCAGCTGGTATTGTAAGTTATGGATCCACTGGTGGTGCTCGCGCAGCAGAACATTTGCGTGGAATTCTTGCCGAACAAAAAGTAGCGGATGTCCGCACACATCCAACCTTGAGCTTATTTACTGATTTTGTAAACGGATCTGAATTTAAACCACAAGAATTACATCTCAACAATGTAAATGCCATGCTTGAAGAAGTTAATGCGTGGAGCGGAGCATTAAAAACACTACGATAAAACAGAAAATCACCAAAGAGGCTGACTCAAATTGAGCAGCCTCTATTTTTTTGAGGCATGGGGACGGTTCTCATGCATCAATTCTTGTTTTTTCAGATATATATGTGGTGCTTTGTACGAACAAGGGTCCTTAGCAGGCACCATTAGGATGAGGCAAAAGAACCGTCCCCATGCATCATTCCCATGCATCATTTAATACAGTAAAGCGTTAATTTGCATCATTGCTTGAAAATTCTTAAATAATTATAATCTCTTAAATAAGGTAATAATAGAAGCAAATTAGTAGAGGCATAAAGGCAGGAGGAGTAAGGGTTGGGGAAAAATCATCAAAGTGAGAAGTTGCAGCGAGGTTTAGATAATAGGCATATCCAGTTAATTGCACTTGGGGGTGCGATTGGGGTTGGGCTGTTTTATGGCTCAAGTGCCACCATTCAAATGGCTGGTCCATCCGTTTTGTTCTCATATTTAGTCGGAGGCTTGGTTATTTTCACGATCATGAGAGCGCTGGGGGAAATGGCAGTGGACGAGCCGGTTTCGGGCTCGTTTAGTTCATACGCCCATCGATATTTAGGGCCGTTTGCAGGTTACTTCACGGGGTGGACCTATTGGTTTATGTGGGTTGTCGTTGGAATGGCTGAAATAACCGTGGCCGGCGTCTATGTGAATTACTGGTTTCCAGATATTCCGCAATGGCTGACAGCACTGGCGGTACTTGTCGTCATTACAATGGTCAATCTTGCCAATGTAAAAGCATTTGGCGAGTTTGAATTTTGGTTTGCTCTGGTTAAAGTGGTTGCCATTATTGGAATGATTCTTCTTGGGTTGGGAATTATCCTTTTTGGCTTCGGCAATGGAGGTCAGCCGATCGCTTTTGAAAACCTTTGGACTCATGGGGGATTTGTGCCAAACGGAATCAAAGGTATTTTAATGTCATTGGTTCTTGTCATGTTTTCTTTTGGCGGGGTAGAATTGGTTGGAATTACAGCAGGGGAGGCAAAAAATCCTGAAAAGTCGATTCCATCAGCCATCAACAATGTCGTCTGGAGGATCTTGATTTTTTATATTGGTGCATTAGGTATCATGATGGTTTTATATCCTTGGAATGAGATTGGCACGAAGGGAAGCCCGTTTGTGTTGATTTTTGACAAAGTTGGAATTCCTGGTGCCGCTGATATCATTAACTTTGTGGTCATAACAGCAGCATTATCTGCTTTTAATAGTGGGTTATTCAGTTCGGGAAGGATGCTATATAACTTATCATTGCAAAATAACGGTCCGCAATATTTCGGAAAGCTTAGCAAGAGTGGCAGTCCGAGACGCGGCGTCCTTTTCTCGTCATTCATTTTATTGGTGGCAGTAGTTTTGAATTATATCGTTCCTGAAAAAGTATTCTTATATATTTCTTCTATTGCCACAGTTGCGGTTATCACTAGCTGGACGATTATCCTGATAGCACAATTAAAGTTCAGACAATCGAAAACAGAAAAAGAAATAGAAAAACTAGCATTTAAAATTCCGTTCTATCCATTGTCAACCTATTTAGCCCTAACGTTTCTAGCACTTGTCATCATCTTAATGGCATTTATCCCAGAAATGCGAATAGCCTTATACGTAGCGCCTATTTGGTTTCTGATTCTTTATATAGGGTATAAAAAGGGACAGA
>NZ_JBLVQN010000074.1:0-11034 GCF_058323225.1 Neobacillus sp. PVCKKU3 | reverse complement strand
AACTTTAAAATTATTGAATATTCGATTAATTGGATTATAATTAAAATTAAGTTATTACGGAAATACTGATTTTTTATATGTCCTATAAGTCAATGCTTATAGGTATAAGAAAGAGGGAATCCTATGGACATTGAGCAAATGTATCGTATTTTTTTAACTCTCTCGAAGGATAAGAATTTTTCTAAAGTAGCAGAAAAATTACATATATCCCAGCCTGCTGTCAGCCAACATATTAAAAACCTAGAAAAGTTGTACAATGTTCCATTATTTATTCGCTCCAAGAATATTTCCTTGACTCCTGCAGGCGAAACATTAGTAACCTATGTGGAGAAAATTCTCTCATTATATGACGAATCGTTCCTCGCCACCCAAGAACAGCAGTCTAGTAATAACCCAATCAAAGTGGGGACAAGTTTAACGATTGGTACATATTTTCTTCCGAAAATTATTTCCCAGTGTAAGAGGTATATGGAGGATAATGTTATTCAAGTGAAGGTTGGGAGAACGAAAGAAGTTATTGGAAAACTATTAAATGATGAAATTGATGTGGCACTTGTCGTTGAGGAAATAAAGATGAATTCGCTGATAGAAGAACCATTCGCGGAAGACGAGATTGTGTTAATCCTCTCACCGGATCATCCTTGGGCGCAAGACAATGAATTAGGGATCAAAGAGCTGCTTGAGGCCAATTTCATTATTATGGAGATTGGTTCTCATAAGCTTGCGGAGAATACATTTAGACAGCTTGGGATAGAATTTACCCCCTCGAATTCGATGGAAATCGGAGATACTGAGGCAATGAAACGGACAGTAGAAAATGGGTTAGGAGTAGGAATTGTTTTCTACTCGGCTGTTAAAAATGAAGTGCAAAAAGGTACTCTAAAAGTCATGAGAATTTCCGGACATACTATGCTGCAAAAATTTTACTGGGTGACAAAACCCACCCTTTCTGCGAATAAAAATGTCGATATGTTTAAGGAAATCATTTTTTCTAAGAATACACATGTTGCTTCTGGCTAAAAAAATTAATTAGGATTTTTAAATATCATTAATAATTAGAACCAACAAATAGCACTGCTTTTACATCGTCTTTAGTCTTTTTCTTCCTAATCTAAAAAGCTGGATACACTAGACGTATCCGGCTTTTTAGATTTATCAATATCTTACTGAATTTATATTGAAGACTTATCATTATTGCAAGTTAAAGAATACCTGCCCATCCATGAGTTCTTCGTATCGAAGCTGTGCCTTTTCTCCGGCTTTTACAAGTCCAGCAATATACCCTTCTTTTTCATTTCCCACGTACATTTCAAATGAAAAATCTGGATCAGTTGTACCATATGCATCACCAGAATAGATGTCCCCACCCTCGCTGACCATCTTAAAATTCATGATTCCATCAATGTTAAAGGATAAATCTTGTGTTTTTGATTCAGTGAATTTTACTTTCGCTTTAACCAATACCCATTCATATCCTTCTGGAGCTGGCTCATTGAATTCGTTCATTGCTTTTAATTTTTGAAAAGCTGCGTCACCACGAGTGACTTCCTCCATCGTTAAATCAAATTTGATGGGAAATGACTCTCCTGCATCATTGTACAATTCATCATCTACGGTTGCCATTTTTTGAAATGGTACTGGGTTGGTGCGAGAACCTTGTTTTGATACCGTTTGCTCTTGTTTCTTTTCTTCATTCTTCTTTGGCTGCTCTTGTTTTGCGGCGGCTGTATCCTTGACTGCGACATCTTTCGTGTCTTGCCCGCATGCAGCAAGTGCTAGAATGATTGCTGAGGATACTAAAAATAAACCCATCTTTTTCATGACTGTTTCCCCTTTTCTATTTTTTGTCTAATGCATCCGGATAAACGATTTGGTCAAATACGTTTTGAGTCGCCTGGTCTTTAATGTTAATGGTCACTTTATATTCTTCCGGCTTCACTCCATTAAATAATTCATACATCATCCCTGACATCCCGAGACCCAGTGCGGCGAATCCATCAAAGCTGTTTTCGTAAGCTGCTTTGTCTACGATGAGAGTAAATTCAGAGAAATCATCCTTGTAGGTTATGTCTTTAATAGATTGAAAATCTTTACCGCTTTTGGTGTCATTGATCGTTTGGATGACAGTCGTTTTCATTTCCTGCATCATTTCTTTATGCTTCGATTTTGACATTTTGTAAGTGACCGAACCGTCAGCATTTTTCTTTGCTGTAATACCATCTTTTTGGGCATTTGCCACTACTTCGTCAACGTTTTGATCTTCAAACATGCTGGCCGGCAAAGTGATTGTGACACTCAATAGTCCTTTATCAACATTCACGGCCTCACTTTTTGTTTTTTCTGCTTCCTTAGGTTGTTTGTCTGTTTTTTCAGCTGAACATGAAACTAAGAATAGCAACATAGCCGCTAGAAAAAGACTGGTCAATTTTTTCATGTTTTCTCTCTCCCCTTTTAAATTATGATTTTAAAAAAATTAATTAGATTAACAGATAAAGAGGGACAATCTCTTTATAGCGAATTTATGAATTCAAACCTATCCAATTTCATCCCTTTCCACTAAATTTCCAACCTGTTTCCATTTTAACGCAAAAGAAAAAAACAGGCTTACCATAAATGGTAAACCTAATAAAAACTAAGAATTCCCGAATCAATTCGCTGCATGTTGAACTCACGGTCATGTTGTGAAGCAGCCAACTGGCCTTACTTCTCATAATGACCGGGGTCCATAGCTTACTCAAAAGTTCGGGCGTTATGAACCCTCCATATCTACCGGGAAGAACCCTCTCTAAACTGTTCAGGCGTTAAAATCCTTCTTATAACTACCGGGACGATCACCTCTTCGACAGTTCAGGCGTTATGAAGCCTCCATATCTACCGGAACGATCGTCTCTTCTACAGTTCGGGCGTTATGAACCTACCATAACTACCTGGACGATCGCTCCTTCTACAGTTCGGGCGTTATGAACCTTTCTATAACTACCGGGACAATCGTCTCTTCAACAGTTCGGGCGTTATGAGCCTACCATAACTACCTGGACGATCGCTCTTTCAACAGTTCGGGCGTTATGAACCTCTCATAACTACCGGAACGATCGGTTCTTCAACAGTTCGGGCGTTATGAACCTCTCATAACTACCGGGACAATCTCTCTTTCAACAGGTCGGGGGTTATGAACCTCTCATACTACTGGGACAATCGCCGTAAGAAACTTGGCACGTGGCAAAAGTCCCCCTTTTTTTTCCAATCCACTCGTACGGACACGTCACCCCGAATAAACATAGTATTGAAGTAGCCAATTAAAATATTGGAGAATGGAGTGATTTATATAAAAGGGGAGCAAAGCACTGAAGCAGTAAAGAAAACCGCCTCAATGTGGTGGAAAAAAATCGCAAGGAATTTTGGTATTTCCTTTATAGGAGCCATTTTCACAGGCTTTATTTTTGGGCTTTTATTGAGATTGGTAATGGGAATCATTGCGTTTTTCTTCCCGCATATGGCGAGTGGATTCCATTTTTCCGGAACCTTGATGATCGTAATATTAGGAATTGCCGTAACACTAGCCAACAGTATTATTTACACGATTATTTTTCAAACCTCAAGAATGAGGTTGGGTCTGAAGGGATTTTACTTTGGGTTGCTTAGCTTAATAATTTTTGGAACCCCTTTGTTTTTGTCAAATCCAAACAATGAATTATTTGGACCTCAAGCCCCGTTAGGCATCTCTTTGTTTTCAGTATTGTTTTTTATTGGGGCTTTTCTTCTTGTATGGTCCATCAAACGTATAACCAAATGGATCGAGAATTCAAATGGCAGGCTGAAACTTGCTTATATAAGCTTTACCATTCTAGTCATACCCGCAGTCGTCATGCTGGTCACTATGATTCTTGAGATTTTTTATGAAATGATCCCACAGATCATCGAAAACTTTTCAAGGTAATTAGGAAACAGTATATCTGGTTGTCTATTGACACGGATTTTCTGAGTTGAATGGATTTTTATCTCATTCTAGTAATTGATAAGTGGACCTCATTCGCAAGTTGCAGAACCTTATCCGCAAGTTGCGATACCTCATCCGCAAGTTAGCGCTCGAAAATATCCCCCATCCAATGGCTGGGGGATTTACCTTTTTCTATCAGGACTAATTCTCAAATTGCTTGTCTTCCCATGGTCTAAAGGAAAACGGAATTCCGGCCTTTTTAGCCGTCAATTCATCATAGGAAACTAAATCCTTTTTTGACAACTCTTTTAAAGAGCGTTTTCCCATTGCTCTTAATGCCATTTTCATTTCTTCAGTACAAGCTGATAGGAATTTTTCCGCTGTTTTTTCCCCGTCTTCGGTTTTAAATTGATCCTTGAACTTACCGTCATACCAAATTGCTTGCGTAGGTGGTTCAAATGGTAGGGCATTCAATACTTGATCGTGGGCAAGAGCAAACAACATGGCCGTGCCTACATATACAGCGTCGGCTCCGAGTGCAAGCACTTTTAAGAAATGTCCGGGGACTAACATGCCTCCTGATACGATTAAACTAACTTTTCCCTTCAACTTTCTTTTTTCTAGATGGTTCACAGCTCTCACTACAGCATGTAATGTCGGGATTCCAAAGTCATCAAATAATATAGGCGGTGCCCCGTGCATAGCTGCCTGTCCGCCGTCAATGGTAATAAAGTCAACCCCCATAAAGAGTAAATGATCAAGATCTTCTTCTATTTTTCCACCTGCGCCAATTTTGACTCCTATGGGGACTCCACCTGATAGTACCCGAAGTTCATCCACAAGTAGTTTTAAATCTAGCAATGTTTGATCTTCGAAAAAGTTTTCGTTAATGACTGCTTCTTCATTTTCCTTAAGTCCCATTACTTCACGAGCACGACCTGTTAACCTTTGTGGCGGAATTTTTTCGCCCATTCCCGCTAAAGCGCCCTGTCCTAATTTTATTTCAATCATATCAGCACGCTTCAATAAGTGTTCTTCCTTTGCCCAATCTGTTTTAGCAATTTGTAAAATATACTTCCCGGCAGCGTTTAACTCTTCGGGCAGAATTCCACCTTGACCAGAGTTAATCGCAGTTCCTGTCTTATTTGCTGCCTTAGCCAAAGAAAGTTTAGCTTGTTCACTAAGTGAAATCCCAAAGCCCATTCCACTGATCATCAATGGAATTTCAATTTTCATTGGTTTTTTTGCCTTTGGTCCAATGGTAACGGTGACATCCACCTCATCCACACCATCAATTGGAAATGGTGACGTTTGCGCTGGGATAAAAGTAATCGGCTCCAAATGCGGCCATTTTTTTGCAGAGCCGCCGAGCGGGCGAAAAAGGACAGTTCCAGTTTCTGCCCGTAAGCTATTTTCTAGCACATTTTGAATGCCCATATGCCTGAGGCCTGGTATCAGTTCCATAATATTTTCTTGATAACTGTCAGATAAAATAATTTTACCAGCCATTTTCACTATTTGTTTCATCATCCAGCGCCAACCAATGAGCATGAATAGAAACACGACAAATAATAGGGACATTAGTGCAAAAGTCAAATAAAATAAAATGTTCGCCATAGTCAGTTCTCCAATTGTTTTTCTTCCCATGGATCAAAGGAAAACGGAATTCCCACCATTTGGGCAGTCAATTCATCATAGGATACCAGATCCTTTTTTGATAATTCTTTTAAAGAACGCTTACCCATTGCTCTTAATGCCATCTTAATTTCTTCTGTACACGCCGTTAAGAATTTCTCCGCGGATTTTACCCCTACTTCAATCTTAAATTGATCCTTGTATTTCCCTTGATTCCAAACAACTTGTGTCGGCGGTTCAAACGGAAGGGCATTCAATGATTGCGGATGTGAGACGGTAAATAACATAGAGGAGCCTAAATACACAGCATCGGCTCCAAGGGCGAGCACTTTTAAAAAATGCCCGGGTACAAGAAGTCCGCCAGAGGCAATTAAACTAATCTTACCTTTCATGTTTCTCTTTTCTAGATGATTAGCAGCCCTGACAATCGCATGCAGAGTTGGGATTCCAACGTCGTCAGCTAAAATAGGGGGAGAACCGAGTGTTGCTGCTTGTCCTCCATCAACCGCAATATAATCAACACCCATATAGATTAAATGATCAATATCTTCTTCAATTTTCCCGCCCGCCCCAATTTTTGTGCCAATAGGAACACCACCTGTTATACTCCGAAGCTCGTCAACAAGTTCTTTCAGGTCATCCAGCGTTTGATCTACAACAAAATTATCATATATCACGGCATCCTCGTTTTCCTTTAACCCCATTAGTTCACGGGCACGACCCGTTAAATTTTTTGGAGAGATTTTCCCGCCTGTGCCGAATAATGCGCCTTGTCCCAACTTAATTTCGATCATATCGGCCTGCTTAATTAATTCTTCCTCTTTTGACCAATCTGTTTTGGAAAACTGTAAAATATATTTTCCACCGACTTTGAGTTCCTCAGGCAAAACGGCCCCCTCTCCAGAATTAATAGCGGTTCCAACATTATTCGCTGCTTGTGCCAATGAAAGTCTCACTTCCTCACTTAGTGCAATCCCATAGGCCATGCCGCTGATCATTAACGGGATTTTTATTTTCATCGGTTTTTTTGCTTGGGGACCAATGGTTACTTCTACATCAACATTTTCTTCACTATCAATCGGAAAGGGTGATGTTTGGGCAGGTATAAAGGTAATCGAATCTAAATGCGGCCATTTTTTTGATGAGCCAAGCGGACGGTGGAGAACATCGCCTGTTTCTGCCCGCAAGCTATTTTCAAGCATATTTTGAATGCCCATATGCCGGAGCCCGGGCATCAATTCCATCACATTTTCTTGGTAACTGTCTGTTAAAATAATCTTTCCCATTTGTTTTACCATCCGTTTCATGAACCAACGCCAACCAAAAAGCATGAATATAAAAATGGTAAAAACAAACGCAACCATTCCAAAGGTCAAGTAATATAAAATATTCGCCATTGTTATTGCTCCATAATCTGAAAAGTTTCAACCAATACTAGTATATTCCAAAAAATGCTATTTCTATAAATATCATGATGATACTAAGAAAATATTGGAGTAGGCTTTAAAAACCATATATTTATAACAGAAAAAATATCATAATAAAAAATAAAAATTTATTGATTATCAATAAATTTCATGTTACATTCACATTAACAATAAATATGAGGTGCTGTTTATGAAACAAGTCTCAACACTCTTTTTAAAGATAGCTGTTATTCTTATTGGAATCCCAGTTCTTGCTTTATGCATTTTTTTGGTGCCTGAATTAGGAAATCTTGCAGCAAAGTTGCTTCCAGGGTTTGATGCTATAAAATATCTCGTCTTCATCGTTTTTTACGCATCGGCGATCCCTTTTTACTTTGCTTTGTATCAGGCTTTCAAACTTTTACGCTATATTGACAAAAATATTGCTTTCTCCGAACTATCTGTAAAATCTTTAAAGAAAATCAAACAATGTGCGATTACCATCAGCATTTTGCATGTGCTGGTCCTACCGCTCTTCTACCTCTTCGCGGAGAAAGACGACGCCCCGGGTGTCATCTTTGTCGGATTGGTTGTTCCTTTTGCTTCCATGGTGATCGCTGTCTTTGCAGCGGTTCTTCAAAAACTGTTAAAAGAAGCGATTGATATTAAATCTGAAAATGATTTAACGGTCTAGGTATGTATTACATTTAATTTGTGAGGTGTTTTTTATGAACCGATGGGCAACTTTTTTCCTAAAAGGAGTAATTATTCTTATCGGAATTGTCGCACTTGGTTTGTGTATATTTTTGCTGCCTGAGATCGCCAGTAGAGATGCAGAAGCTCATCCAGAGACTGCTTACTTGCAATATCCCTTTTTACTAGCTGCTTATTTATTCTCTACGCCCTTTTTCATTGCGTTGTATCAAGCATTTAAACTTTTAGTTTACATTGATAAAAACAATGCTTTCACGGAATTATCTTTAAGGGCATTGAAGGTAATCAAACGTTGTGCGATTACCATTATTGCTTTTATTGCAGCTGGAATCATATCTGTCGTTATATTGAGTGCAGGTACAGGTGAAGACATAACAGGTATTATAAGCTTGGGATTTATGCTCACTTTTGCTTCAAGCATAATCGCAACCTTTGTTGGCGTCCTCCAAAGACTTGTAAAAGTAGTCGTAGATATAAAATCTGAAAATGATTTAATAGTGTGAGGTGAAAACATGTCGATCATAATTAATATTGATGTGATGCTGGCTAAAAGGAAAATGAGCGTAACAGAGCTTTCGGAGAGGGTCGGAATTACGATGGCTAACCTCTCTATCTTGAAAAATGGAAAGGCCAAGGCCATTCGTTTTTCCACTTTAGAGGGTATTTGCAATGCATTAGAATGCCAGCCTGGAGACATTTTAGAATATAAAAATGATGAGGGAACTAAAGAATAAAAGACAACAAATTTCTTCAACGCCAAGTCTGCAAACTGTATCAAGTAAAAGCGAAGGCAGCTTGGTTGTCCGCCTTCGCTTTTACTACAAAAAGGAATTAGAGAATACTATTTAATATGAATCTTGGGAGTGTCTGGCACCAATTCCATCCTCATTCTGCCGGTTGGCAGGTTTTCTTCTCGTTCAGCTAGTTGCAGCAATAGTTTCATTCTCTTTAATGGCTAGTTTTATTTTGTATAATTTCATATAGAGAGAACAGGTAAAATTTTCTTAAGAAAATATAATATGGAGTGGAAAATATGCGAATTGGATTGATTGGGCTTGGCGATATTGCCAAAAAAGCCTACTTGCCGGTTCTTTCCGAAAAGGAAGGAATTGAACTCGTGCTTTGCACACGTAACGCTAATACTCTGAACACCTTGGCCCAAAAATACAGAATCTCAGAAAAAGTTCAGACAGTGGACGAACTCATTGCAAAAGGAATAGATGCCGCTTTTGTCAGCACCGCAACCGAAGCTCATTTTGAAATCGCAGAAAAAATACTAGAGAACGGAATCAATTTATACGTAGACAAACCGATTTCAATGAATTTCGAGGAAACCGAAAGAATCTTCAATCTGGCAAAAGAAACTGGCAAAATCGCAATGGTCGGCTTTAACAGGCGATTTATCCCAAGAGTTAAAGAACTCAAGGAACACGGGAAACCTAGTCTGATCATCATGCAAAAAAACCGCTTTGCAGCCCCTGACTATATCCGCCGCTTTGTTGTGGAAGATTTTGTCCATGTGGTCGATACACTTAGATTTTTAATGGGTACGGAAGTTAAAGATGTCAAAGTGGAGTACATGAGGAACGGGGAAATGCTAAATCAATTGGTCATTCAGCTTATCGGCGATGGCTGTACCGCGATTGGAGTCATGAATCGTAATGGCGGGGTAACCGAGGAAATCATTGAATATATGACCAGCCATGATAAATATGTCGTCAACAGTCTGGTGAAAACAACCCACTATCATAACAAAGAAATAATTGTGACCAAATTTGGGGACTGGGAGCCGACCCTCTATAAGCGCGGTTTCTATCAAATCACCAATCATTTTATCGACTGCGTCAAAAACAATAGGCAACCCGAACCGTCCATTGAGGATTCCTTGCTTACTCATAAAATTTGCGAGCAAATCGTAAAATACATAGATCCCGAGGCTTAATAAACCAAAACCTTCCCCGCCTTGCCCACAGACGGGGTTATTTTTTCGTGAAATTCATGTTGAATAGCAAAGAGCAGACTGGAAAACAGCATCATTTGTTATTAACCGATTCTCCCCCGTTACGTGAAAAGAAATTCCATGCATAAACTGTCAGTTTTCTAACCAGAATTGCTTGTTTCAGACAGTGTTTTTTTATTCTGCCATATTTTTTTAATACACCCATACCATCATAGAAGCAATGCCTTTTTCTTGAAAATGTTTGGCAGTAGCTGAAACCAATTGTCTTCCTGGTACCAAATCCTCTACAGGCCTGTTAGACTAACAACTAAAATCAAAAAGGAGAGATTTTTCAATGAAGCTCGATATCTACGTTAACTATCGAGGAGTTTGCGAACAGGCTTTTCGGTTCTATGAACAACATCTCGGAGGCAGAATAACATCGATGATGGCTTTTAAACAACTGCCAGATCCGACGAACGTTCCAGAAGGTCGGGAAAACGACATACTGCATGCTACCATCGAGATTGGGGACACGGTGCTAAGGGGAGCCGACATCCCGGGCGCTGAGCCTATGAGGAGTGTCTATCTGACACTCAGGGTTTACAGTGCAGAAGAGGCTGAGAGGCTTTATACCTTGCTCTCTGAAGGAGGAGAAATCTTTATGCCCATGGAAGAAACCTTTTTCGCTCTGCGTTTTGCTCAGCTGAGGGACAGGTTTGGAACGTCATGGATGCTCCTGTGTGAGCATCAGTCCACAGAAGCCTAGTCTATTCGGATGAAGTCCACATCCTTTGCTTCTTTGGTTAACCTCACCCGTTCAATTCAATATCGGCTGCTTTTTTTTGAGCAGCCGAACGTTCTTTCAGAAATGCCCTCATTACTTTAAATACAATACTTCACAATCTTATTTACACCTCAAAAAACTCAATCCCTAAATGTGTTGAACATGCAAAAAGACGCCTTCTTATTTAAGAAAAGCGCCCGACTGTTGAACAATGAAATATGCGAAAGATCTCTCTGCAAATACGTTCTAATTTAATTGACTAACACACCCGTTTAGCCATCCATAAAGCAGGAAAAAGAATTATGGTGCTTTAGGACCAATCAACGCCACCCCAAGAGGATTGCAACTTTCGCAACAGAACAATTTGGCCGAGATGATACGTATCGTGCATCATGATATTGCTGAGTAAACGCTCGATAGAGTATCTGTTAGCTGCATACGGAGCTTTTAACTTTTCATCGTCAAGTTCCGCAATGACCGTTTTTAATTTATTCATGACTTCATTAAGGCGCTGCACTGTCTGGGCCCACCCAATTTCGTCTTCTGGATCCCCCGGATTTCCAAAGGTTTCTTCATTGTCTTCTGCCTTATGCGGATTCTCTGTGCCCTTAATTCG
>NZ_JBLVQN010000073.1:0-11644 GCF_058323225.1 Neobacillus sp. PVCKKU3 | reverse complement strand
TTATAACTACTTATTCTTTATATGTATAGAAAACCCTTTCCATTCATTCACCGAACAGCATTTCGTAAAACTACATACACGTTCAATTTTTGGATATCCTAACAAAATAGGAGCAGCTAGCCTGGGATGGAAAAAGGATGGTCATGATGTCAAACTAAACGTATGCCTCTTACTTAACTAACCGCTATGACTGTTCCTAAAATTGAACTCTCTTTTTTCTCATTAAACATTCAATCCTCACAGCCTTCCTTTTTTTAAACTCCCTGTTTGTCCATATTCGATAAAGGTTTAATTATTCCTTCTTCTACTAATTTGCTTCGTTAGAATAAGAAAAAGACCGCACCTTAGCGGAACAAGAAATAGGGTTGCAGCAGCAACCCTTTGTTTAACTATAAGCACCTGTTTGTTTAAGTATATTTTTCTACAATCGTGTCAAGCGCATCAGACCAGCCGTCGTACACGTACTGATCGCCGGGGTGACCGGCAAATCCGCGCAGGTGGAAAATCATCTCAGTACGGTCGCCGTGTGCGGTGAGTGTTAGAGTCACGACAGGAGAGTTCTCGATTGGAGCATCGGGGTAACCCCAGGTGAAGACGAGCCGTTCGAAAGGTACGACTTCGAGAAACACACCTCCGGTGGGATACTCCTCGCCGGTCTCGATGTTGACCATCGTGTAGCGGTAGCGTCCGCCTTCGCGAACGTCGAAGGAGATGGTCTCCAGAGGTGTCGAAGGCAACCAGTTGGCGAGTTCCTTCTCCTCTGTCCAGGCGCGCCACACGAGCTCGCGGCGGGCATTCAGGGTACGGGTAATGGTAAACTCCTGTTCAGATGTGGGCATGTTCAATATTCCTCCTTTGTAATCATGTTAAATATAAATGACCGTATTTTACCAAAGGTTCCAAAATCCCTTTAAACTAAACTGGTTTAAAACCCTACTAACGCTGAAAACAGCGTTACGGTAAATCTACTTCAGCGACTCCACTAGTTCGGTCAAACGGTCCCAAGTTTCGGTGATGCCCTGCAGCATGCCCATGTCAATGACGGTCTTAAGGGCCTCTTCAGAAACATATTCAGCACGGTTTATCAGCTTTGTCTTTCCGCCCAAATCGATGAATTCCAATGTGATCTCGGTCGACGGCATGGAGTCATTCACATTGCCTTCGGCATCCGAAAAGTAATCGGTGTAGACGATCGTCTCCGGCTCGATAATCTCCTTATAAACCCCTTTACCCCAGGATTCCATACCAAAAAATTGACCCTGATTCTGATCGACACACTTCATACAGTAATGCCAAACGCCTCCCGGACGGAACTCGACGGTACAGACCGGAATCTCCCAGCCCCTCGGCCCCCACCAGCGTTTCAGATGCTCCGGCTCTTTAAACATCCTGAATACGAGTTCTCGTGGCGCATCAAAAACGCGCTCTAATACCAGTACCCGATCATCCTCTACTCTCGATACCATTGTGTTGTTTGCCATTGTATTTCCTCCTTGTTCAAATGTTTTATATTTATTAAAGTTGATATTAGGTTTTATTTTTCTTCTTTTTCTTGTATTTCCTTTAAATAATCGTCCAAGCTATCAAATCTTTCTTCCCAAATTCGGCGATATGACTCAAGCCACGCATTTAATTGGATAAATGGCTCAGGTCGTAATTGGTAGATGCGCCGATTTGCATCAGCGTGTACTTTAACAATTCCGGCATCACTAAGAACACGAAGGTGTTTAGAAACTTGTGGCTGACGGATTTGTAAACGTTCAGAAATTTCCCCCACTGTAAGGGGACCTTCTCGCAAAAGCTCTACAATCTGTAAACGATTGGGTTCGGAAAGAGCGTTCAGTGTTGTAGTATCCATTTATAGAACCCACCCCTATCCATAAAACAGCTAAATTTAATATTCATTTAACCCTATTTAATTGTAAAAAGTACTCTGTCTCAATATCCCCTCCCAGCTTCACACAATCCTCCAAATATGAAGTTCTAGCTTTGAATAATATTCCTTAAACGGAATATAACACAATAAGAATATTCCTGCAAAGGAATATTGTGATTATTTTTTATTAAATTAAATCTTTTGTTTCTTTTTTATAAGGATAGCCTAATAGGTTGACAATTTATCTATCTTACTGGAGAAATATACTGGGACATAAAATCGTTTGGAATAAAAAAGAATCCATTTTAATCAATCTTGATTAAAATGGATTCTTTCATGCGGTACTTAACAAGCAAACCAACTTTCCCCCACAGCTAAAGCTTGTTCCCCCACTATTGCAAATGCCGCAGTTTGTCGGGATTGCCAACTATATAGATGGTCTGAATCCGATTACCATTAAAGGCGAAGGAATAGACATACTTCAGGTCATCATCCATTGTTAGGATCAGTCCTGGAATCCCATTGATGGCGACAAAGGAGAAGGTAAACTTTCCTGCATGCATTTTCAACAGGTTTTGCAGCAATCGGATGACGCCTGCAGCGCCGAAAATAGGCACCCTTGCTGTTGTTACCTTTCCGCCGCCATCCGCGTACATCGCGATATCCTCACTGACAAGTTCCAATATTTGCGTAATGTCTCCATTTATGAAGCTGTGGACAAACTCTTTTATTTTTGATTCCATAATCGTAACGGATGGCTGTTGGTCGGGGGTAAAATCCATACTTTTCTTGGCACGGTGGAAAATTTGGCGACAGTTCGCACTGCTTTTATCGAGAATTTCTGCGATTTCATCATAGGAGTAATGAAAGGCCTCGCGAAGCAAAAAGACGGCCCTTTCGTTGGCATACTGGCCACAGACGCGTCTACGAGCAGTTCCCCATGCGATGCCCAATCACCGGCGACATAGAGCCCTTCAATTTCAGGTACTGTGGGACCTGGATTTTCGATTCGATTCAGATGAGGAAAATCATGAACCACTGTCATTTTGGGCAGATACTGCCGGGCAACCACGTGATTTCGCCAACCAGGCTGGGCGAGATCTAACACCTGTTCCAACTCTCTTTCATCCTGTTCCGGGTCCGATTGCGGGCCCAGATATTTGAAAAGCGAAATTACTTGTGTTCCATCGTCGCTTAGGATGGCTGGGCGTGGTCTTCCGTTACGTGAATGATTGGAATATAAAATGGGTTGATCTACGCCGTAGATAAATTGATGTTTAGGATTGGGCAGCTGGCGTAAGCCAACATCTAGACAGGCGCCGGTAACAGCGATTGCTTGCTTTTTCCACGTGGCGAGTGCCGTATGTTCTGCATGAGGGACCAGGTTGTAAGAAATGGCTGGGGATGTAGTCAAAATAACATTCGTTGCTTCTATTTTACTGCCATCGGCACATAAAATCGACCGGACTTTTTGCTCATGATGCTCGATTAAAGCCACTTTACAATTGGTTACTACTTTTATTCCCAACTGGACAGCGTGCTCATAAAGCTCATCGACGAGCGACCCCCAACCTTTTTCCAGATAGAATACACCAAGCAATGCATGTTGCATATGCTTTAAAGCCGGTCCAGCCGGGTGTAAATCAAGGGCAGCAGTATAAGTTGTTGTTCGAAGCAGTGAATAGAACAGGTTGCGCAGCATTGGGTCCTGAATTTCAGTTTCAATCCAATCCCGGATGCTAATTTGATTCCAGATTCTTGTATCCATTTTCCCCAATTTTATAAACCATTTTGCAAATTCTAGTTTTCCTCCCCAGCTTAGAAGCGGACTTTGAACGAGGGATGAAATATTCGTTGGCATGGTTAATAAATGATTTTTCCATAATCCATATGCCTCAACAGAAGGTGAGGGCCCCTCCAATTGCAATCCGAGTTCGCGAAATGTTTTATACGCTTCCCCATTATACAAGGCATGACCGCCTAAATTAAAATAGACACCCTGCTTTTTATTTGTAATGGCCCTTCCTCCCAGCCGTTTGCTTTGTTCCAGAACGATCGTTTTCTTTCCTGCCTTTGCGGCATAAATCGCGGCAGTTAAACCCGCAATTCCCCCGCCTACAATCGCAACATCATATTTTGTCATTGTAATCACCCTTTTCGATTGTTTACAAACATAACGGGTGAGCGAATGATTTTGTGACAAAAACAAGGAAAACCTTTTTGAAGGTTATTGTCCTCTTAGGGAAAAATGGAAATGAGAAGGGATATGCTCCGAAGTTGATGAAGTACCACAAAAATAAGCGTTAATTCTAAATAAAAGCTGAATACCCCAAGCGTTATTCATTCTAATATGCTTTTGTTTCACTCACCCATTCTGATCTTGATTTATGTTTGTATTTGAACCACTAACAATCTTGGATGCAAAAGGATTCCTTTCCAGAAAGGAAGGTAATGAAAGTAGAGCACCTAGTACATGAAATAAAGATTTCAACTCATAATGATAGTAGGGAGGTTTAAACATATGAATTTCAGTTGGATGCTCGGGCTTATAATGTTATCTCAACAAGTGACGATGCAAGGAAATTTAGTGATCACTCACAATGGCCATCCTATCTCAGTTGTTAACGGTAGTAATTTTTCGATGCACTTGCCATT
The DNA here is from genome assembly GCF_058323225.1 of Neobacillus sp. PVCKKU3. NCBI lineage: Bacteria > Bacillati > Bacillota > Bacilli > Caryophanales > Bacillaceae > Neobacillus > Neobacillus sp. PVCKKU3. The sequence continues at coordinate 7,113 of NZ_JBLVQN010000073.1, read as the reverse complement.
CTTACCTATTATCGATACAGAAAAGTTTCAAAAATTCATGGACGAAATCGATCAGCAGGTTACAAAAAACCCTAAAAATGCAATGATAGATATTAATGGCAATATTATTCCAGAACAAGTCGGTTACCATTTAAACCGCGAAGTTTTCACAGAAAAAATTTTCACTTATTATTTTAACAATACTTCATCTGAATTCGAAGTCCCTTTACAAACCACTTTTCCAATGGTCGACAGTGAATTACTTGAAAATATTAGAGCAAAAAAAATTGGGGAATATGTTACATTCTTCAGCTCCAATAACAAAGAAAGAAACAATAATATTTATCTTGCTGCAAATGCCATTAATAATTATGTACTTTTTCCAGGTGAAACATTTTCCTTCAATAAAGTGGTTGGTGAAAGATCCGCAGGAAAAGGATATCTGCCTGCCACTGTCATTGTAAAAGGGGAATATGCAGAAGACTTGGGCGGTGGAATTTGTCAAGTATCCTCTACCCTTTTTAACGCAATCGATAATGCAGGTTTAAAAGTTGTTAAGCGACATTCTCATAGTAAAGAGGTTTCATACGTTCCACCCAAACGGGATGCCACTGTCAGTTGGAACGGGCCTGATTTTATTTTTAAAAACGAATACAACCAACCTATACTCATTCTTGCAAAACCGTTAGGACACAAATTACAAATTGAAATCTATTCTTCTGATGTCATCACATATACGCCTAACGAAGTTCCATACCTTCCTAATCGGCAACATCCCCCAAAGTAAAGAGAAACTTTGGGGAATTTTCGTTTTCATCAAAGTAATTGGGTTTTTCAAGGTAGTAATAAGATTTTACCCGTACTTTTTCGGCTTTCTAGAAACCGGTGAGCTTCTTGTCCATCTTTTAACGCAAAAATGGTCGGCTCCGATACTTTTACTTTTCCTTCTTCTATCCATCTAAACAGCTCTTTTGATCGTGTCACTCTTTCTTCCCTAGAAGTGAGAACATTCCAAAGATCTCCCCCCGTTAGAGTTTTTGAGGTATCCATCAACATACGGGGATCAACTGGAGCCGGATCTCCTCCTGCCATCCCATAAAATACAACTGTACCACCGATGCGCGTAACAGCAAAACTGTCCATGAGTGTAGAGCCTATTGATTCATAAACAACATCCACCCCTTTGCCGTTCGTTTCCTCCAGAACTTTCTGCTTCCAGTCATCCTTGTACTGGAGAACCAAATTCGCTCCCACTTTTTTTGCAGCTTCAACTTTTTCCTTGGAAGATGTTAAGCCTATTACCTTACCACCAAGAAGCTTTACAATTTGAACAAGAAGCTGCCCGACACCTCCGGCTGCTGCGTGTACTAAGACAACATCATTATTTTTTACAGCATAGCTGTCCCTTGTAAGATAATGTGCAGTTAGCCCTTGAAGGAGTATAGATGCAGCCTCCTTAAATGAAACTGATTCTGGCAGAGGTATCAATTTTTCATATGGAACAGCTACTAGCTCTGCATTGGCAAATGGAACATCAGCAAATGCAATACGGTCTCCTGCACTTATGCCTTGCACTTCTGCTCCTACTTTTTCTACAATTCCTGCACCTTCATAACCTAAAATATAGGGAGGCTCCCCGGCAAGATGATAATTTCCTTTCCTTCTATAAATGTCTGCAAAGTTTAGGCCAATTGCATTCATTCTTACAAGAATTTCATCCGGACCGATGACAGGATCCTTTACTTCGCAATATTCCAGGACTTCCGGACCTCCAAATGTATTAAAAACAAGTGCTTTCATATATAAATACCTCATCTCTAATTATTAAACGCAATACTAACGTGGGACAATATGAATTGTGAACCAGTTCAATTTTAAAACCACTTTCTTTTATTGTTAGCATAAATAGGTCTGTATATCTACTACCCTCCTCTTCCTCCATTTGGAATACCCTTTGATTTAGTACGGAAAAAGGAATACCCCCCACTTAACCATTCCAACTAACCCAAACTTGAACAACAAATCCGGCAAACTAAACTTCCTCACTCCCGAATTGTTATCAGGCACAGAAAATGAAAGAGTGTTGGGTAAAAGACATAACCAAAGAGAAACCTTCTTAGCTAATGTTAGAAATGACACACGAGAACCGTCCCCATGCATCACACAGTTCGAAGAATTACAACAAATTGTTGCTCCTGTGCAACCTAATCAAACGTTTGTATAAATCGATTCAATGTCTTGCCAGGGTTTACTTTTCCTTTCACTATTACGAACATGGTTGTCGTTCAGTCAAACGTTTATGTAAATCGGACCAAAATGTTGATAAAACAACATTCCTAGTCTTATTCTCCTGAAATTTTGATGAATATTGCCAGATTAAGATGCTTCATTTCTTGAAGGTAAAACACACATTCGGAAATCACCTAATTTTCATCAAAATCTACTACCGATTTTCCAATTAAACGTTTGGATGAAAACCAAAAGGCTATTGATTTAATCGGGTTTTCCTTCCTTTTTCACCAAAAATATTGTCATTTATCCAAACGATTGATTAGTATCGGCCAAACCCTTTTCTACAATTAGATTTATATATATTTTTGCAGCAGAGAAATGTCGAATCTTGTTAAACATTTGGGAAGAATCCACATCAACCGGCCACCCTCCCAAAACTCTATCAATCTCCCACAAAATTCGGGTTATGACAAGCATGGGTAATAAGTACCAACCCCCTATTTATGTTAAAATATATTTACATATAATGGGGGATTTTGTTAATGAAGAAAGCATTAGTGCAATTACAGAGTGATCCAAGATTTTTGACATATTTAAACAATTTTAATAGGGAATATTTTCAGGATTTAGGTGCAGGCGACTATGTTGGAAACGATTTATTGTTTTTTATCGTAACTAGCCAGGCCGTTAAGAATAATGATATGGCGGTAAAACTAGTAGAAGCTTCTTCTTATAAGGACTATGTTGTTGGGGAGTTCCTAAGAGAATACTTCAATCTTAAAACAAATAAACATTTTGAAATCTTAAAATCGATTGATTCAAAAATGAAAGAATCCGCGGCTATTTTCCTATTGGGCGCATTGTTTGACATTAGCGGTCTGGGCTTGATGATTAGAATGGAGGACGCCAAGTCTGCAGCCCAGATACGAAACCAACGAGCGCTCTTAAGACAGCAGTATCGGGAAGAAGCAAAAGCGCATATTAAAAAAATCAAACAACGCCGTCGGCAGCAAAATCCTTGGAAAAAACGATCGCTCATCCAATTTTTCACTTTCAAGAAACCTAAGCTGCAATCCAAAAAGACATTAGCCAATGAACTACATTCTAAAACACCTGCAGCAGCAACCACCAAGACCAAAGCTAAAAACAACGATACGCTTAACCTAAAGAGATTCAAGTTCATTGGTCAGGTAACCTACTTAAGAAAATATAGTGATGACATGATGGAGATGAAAATAGAGTTCATAAAAGGAGAATTAAAACTTAACGATCGGGCCGCCATTCGGTACAAAGGAAATGGAAAAGCCCTGGATTACGTATGGATTAAAGACATAAAGGAATGGAATAACGGCTACCAACCAGTCCATTCTGCCAAAAGGGCAGGCATTTATTATATCTATTTTTATTCATCAGGTGGTAGCGGCGCCTTAGTTCACGGAGATATGAAACAGTTATTATTAGTTAGAGAATAATAGATAGGAGCGATTGAGGTGGCTTTTTTTCGGACAGTTGGTAAAGGTATTGGCAGTTTGGCAGGCGGTGTTGTTGGAGGCGGCGTCAAACTAGCGGGAAAGGCAGTTAAATCCGAATGGGTAGAGGAAGTCGGTGATGGAATTAAGCTGGCATCAACGACTGCATTAGATAATGCCGGTCAGTTCATCGATGGAGCCGTAAAAGGCACATACGGAGTCATCAAGAAAGACGAGCAGGCAAAGAAAGAGGGCTTCAGCGATTTGAAAGACTCTGGCGGCAGAACGCTTAAAGGGATCGGCAGCACCATCACCTACACAGCAAAAAGCGCAGGCACCACGTATGAAGGCTTAAAAAAAGGCGATAAGGAACAAGCACTTCAGGGTGTTAAAAACATCGGAAAAGTAGCGGCCATTTCCATGTTAGCGGTAGGCGTTGCCGATCTTATTGATGGGGCCGATATTGTTGATGCAGAAGACCTTGATACAAGAAACGACCATTTAAATGGAGAGTTTCATCCCGAAACAGGAGTACCTTTTATCGAAAAAACCGTAGAATTACCAAGTGGTGAATACGTGACAGGTACCTTCCCTGTATTTGAAAGTGACGTTGAGGTTCATTTGCCGGAAGAGCTTTACCTCCAATCAGACAATGTCCATTTCTCCTTCGCGAATCAAGAATTATATGAGGCAATCCAATCAGATTCAGCTCTAGCCCAACAAATAGGACTAGACCAACATGATATCGCACAGCTAGGACAAGGGAACACTCCTGAGGGGTTCACCTGGCACCACAATGAAGAACCAGGCGTCCTTCAACTCGTCGATGAAGACGTCCATCAAAACACTGGCCATACTGGCGGTAGAGAAATCTGGGGTGGCGGGGTTAGGTAAGTTCTCTAAAAAATTTCTAGGTGGGATATTTTCTAGGAACAAGCAAGAGAAGTGTTGCTAACACTTCTCCCTGCACCTTTTACCGTTAGGTTGGTGGCTTGTGACTGTTACCTACAGATTTTTCGTAAATTTATATTTTCGATCATCAGTACCATTAACTTCCTCAAGGTATACCGCATTTTCATTGACAAGGCTTTCTAAATAGAGGCAAACGATTGGATGAGTATCCCCATAACTAAAGTTCGGGGTTTCGAAAGAATAGGCTTTAAAAGCCCATTGTCTTTTCGTGGGCTACCACAAGTCCCGCTAATACATCAGGCCAAAGCCTTCAGCTTTGCATGTTTATTCTTCATTATGATGATTTTCTTTGGGGCTTGAAGGAACTGCTTTCTTTCAAGTCCATCAAACGCATCCTTTACATGTTTTCGAACAATATTAAAGGCGCCATTTACATCGGCATGAATGGAAATTTTCAATCCCTTTATCTTGTAGAAAGCCCTACTACACCGATACCCACTAAAAAGTGGATGGTTATCATCTCCGAAGGTTGGAATCGGATCATTGTCCAAAAAGCTAGACTTGCTGGTATAACTTTCTTCTCGTTCGATGACTTGAATTCCTTTCCGTTCAGCCTTGTATCGTATCATTTCAATGAACGTGGCATACGGAATTTGGATGAAGGTTTGCTTATTAGACTTTTTCAATGTGACCTCCGATTTCCAACCAACATTTCTTCCTATGATAATAGTATCAATCGTTCTTTCTGAAGCAATCTCCACTACTTTTGCACTGGCCTTGTGTAAAAAATCCATGACCCGATTATTCCTTTTACGATCCAATGAAATCAAGCGATTAGTGGTAAATATCCCTTCTTTTGGACCTTTTCCATTTCTTATAATACACATATAATTTGCCCTTAATTTGTTATAGTATTGATTAATCGATTTTAACCATGTACCCTTAATAAGCAGCGGTTTTAGCCCTGTGTTATCGATAATAGTTGCCAGGTTATCCACGCCCAAATCAATACCCATCACCCTTCTTGGCGGAAATACTAATTCATTTTTTTGTTTATCTGTTCTCTTGATTTCCTTTTCTTCTTCTACTTTAAAAACAATCTCTATTACAAAGCGGCCATAGGACGGTACAATTCGAACCTGTTGAAATTTTCCTTCAGAATAAGCGATCTTTCCCAAGTTTAATGGAAGATGAGTTCCTGGTAATTTTAGTATACTCCCATCTTTTATTTCCGTAATTTGGTTCGTTAAATAACACGTGGTGCGGCCATTCTTCGGTTTATATTTTGGAATTTTTGGTTTACCAGAAAAGCTAGCAGGGTTGAGTTTATATTTCTTAGAGGCTTCAAAAAAGCTTTTCCAATCATCATATACTTTCTTCATCGTTTGTTGATTGGACTGAGAGGGCATTGAGGTGTAATCAATCTGTTTCATAACCTTAAATAAGGCTTCTAAAAAGGCATATCCAATGAATGATTTCTCTTGGGTTGGCATTTCGAAAAGCTTCAACTTTGGTTCTATAATTTTGCCTTTTTTGTCTACTTTTATAGGTTTTGCTTTTGCTTTTTCATAGCTTTTCAGGCGAATTACATTCATTTGAGGTAAATAGGTTTCAATATCTTGTAACACTTGAAGTTGATTTTCACTTCTAATTTCTTTTCTTAATGATGTGTAAACCTGACGAATATAATAATTGGTAATGTTGTACAAAATTTTCGCCTTAAAACATAGTGAATCACAGTATTCAAACAACTCATGTTCAGGATGAATTTGTACTTTATAGGACCTATACATCGTATTCACCTCCCTCTAAATAGGAACAAATGTTCTGTATTTAATTAAATTATATCACATAATATAAAAAAGTATAGTGAGATCACTAGATTTCATTGAAAAAATAAACAAAAAAACAGCTTATATCCCCATATCTTAAGCTAGTGGTTTTACGCTGCTTTTCGATAATGACCGTTTTTTATTCCGTTCTAGTACCCTGCTGTTTTTTAGATGGTTTCAAATTTGGTTTATTTGTTGTCATTTTAACAACCCTTTCAATGCACATTCTAAAAATTAAACCCTATCATCAAGATTATAGCATTTTAGTAAATGCCATCCATTTACTTTTTGCTAGATTAATAGCATTGCTTAAATTTTTATTAAGACTAACTGCCGGAAAAAGGCAATGTCAATTAAACATCGCCCAAAATACTTCTATTTTATATTAATCTTCTGTTCCCAATACATCTGTATTTGGGGGCTCATAACCCATCTGACGGAGCATGGCTACTATTTGTCCCTTGTGATGAAACTCGTGAGTAATGGTGTGCATTAGCAATTTACGAGGAGTAATTGATAATCGTTCAGGTGCTTCTCTCCAAGGGATGTCTCTCTCAATTAGCACGTTTAATTTATGTCCATTTAGTTCTAATAATTCATTTACGATTGAATCTACTTGTTCAAATCGTGCTATTATTTCCTCTAAACTGAGATTATGTAATTCTTCTCTTGGAGTAAGTGGTTTTTTC
>NZ_JBLVQN010000072.1:0-12455 GCF_058323225.1 Neobacillus sp. PVCKKU3 | reverse complement strand
CCTGATACTGCTTTAAGACAAAAAGACATTTCTGCCTTTTATTTTCCGTTGGTTTTTTATTTGTCCTTTCAGACCATCTTAATTCCGATGATTTATGCGTTTCTTGGCAAAATTCAGGATGTTCATTTAGGGATTGCCTCCTTTGCACTTGCGTTTAGCATTACTAACCTGATTCTCAGTTTTTTTATGTACACACACCAAATTGTTCTGCAATTTTATGAACATAACAAACAGACAGTTTTAAGATGTGTAATTGTTTTTAGTATTGTTCCATCTGTCTTTTTGGCTAGTCTTAGTTTCACTAGCGCGGGTCCTTGGTTTATGAGCACGGTATTAGGGGCGGAACCGAAATTGGCGGCAGAAAGCCTCGAAGTATTAAAATTCTTTATCTTTAAGACCTTGGTCTTTCCGTGGGTTGATTATTTTGGCGGGATTCTTATGCTTCAAAAGAGCACAAAATCTCTATTGAAACCGCAAATTTTTAATATGATCGCTGTTATCCTGATGATTATTCCATTGGTGTATTGGTATCCAGGGTTGAATGGCAAGGCAGGTGCTATTGCAGCTTCCACTGGCGAAATCATCGGTCTTTTGGCTGTTTCCTTCGTCGTTACCCGGAGAGGAAAGGGAAAACAAAGAGAGGAACAGAAAGTAGTTTAGTAAATTGTTCACGTTAACATTTTTGAAGACATGTTTGGCTTATAGAACGAAAGAGGTGGATTACTATGAATTTAGGGATTCGGGCCCATGATATCGAAGCAAATTCATTAGAAGAACTGGTGACAAAAATAGCGGATAAAGGGTTGAGTTGTGCTCAGTTGGCATTAAGCAAGTCATTGCCACTCCTTTATCCGGAATCAGGAAGTCTATCTCCTGGCCTTGCCAGCCATGTGGGTAGAGCTTTTTCTGACAGGGGAATTCAAATTGCCGTCTTAGGTTGTTATATTAATATGATTCATCCAGATTTAACAGAGAGAACAAAAGGCCTTGACCGTTTTAAAGAACATATCCGATTTGCAAGGGATTTTGGTTGCAGCATCGTCGGGACAGAAACAGGCAATGTCAACGCAGAGATTGTTTACACGAAAGAAAATTTTAAAGAAAAGCCTTTTATGGAGGTAGTTGAAAGTGTCTCAGAACTGGTAAAAGAGGCAGAAAAATTTGGTGTCATTGTTGGGGTTGAGGCAGGTGTCAATCATCCCGTCTATTCTGTTCAAACCTTGAAGCGTCTTTTAGATATGATTGACTCGCATCATTTACAAGTTATTTTTGACCCTGTGAATCTCTTAACCATTGATAACTATTTACAGCAGGATGAGATATTTGAAGAAGCATTTGCTTTGTTGGGAGATAGGATCGTTATTTTCCATGCCAAAGACTTTATCATTGAGGGCAACTCTTTGAAACAAGTTCCAGTTGGAAAAGGCTTGTTGCATTACGATAAGTTGTTTAACTTAGTAAAGGCAAAAAAACCATATATCAATATTCTGATTGAAGGAACCAAGGAACCTTTTATTGATGAAAGTATTCACTATTTGAGACGGATATACGAAAAATAGTAAATTAATCATGAAGGAAAAAGAAGCTGACTAAATGGTGTGAATGACACCTTTTTTAGTCAGCTTTTTCTGTGTACTTGAATTTGACTTTGAAATAAGGGCATCCTAAATCAAAAATGCAATTTAAGATAAGGATTTTTTAATGGAACTTCATAGCTTTACTTTGAGAGCAGGGGTGTGAAAACCATGTCAGAGACAGATATGTCCAAATACGAGAAGAAAATTGAGATCCGCAACATCCTTATGGAAGACATAGATGCTATTATTGCGCTGGGTAAAGTTTGTTTCCCCAACATGGACCCATGGAAGCGGGAGCAACTGATTAGCCATATTCGAATTTTTCCTGAGGGTCAGATTTGTGTGGAATACGAGGGTAAAATCGTAGGTTCCTGTTCAAGCCTTATCGTCAATTTTGACGAATACGACGATCAGCACACCTGGGACACCATTACAGACCATGGGTATATCACGAATCACGACCCAAGTGGACTTAATCTATATGGGATTGAAGTGATGGTTGATCCTGAATATCGGCGCATGAAATTAGGTCACCGTCTTTATGAGGCTCGAAAGGAGCTTGCTGTTCGTTTAAATCTTGAAAGCATCATTATTGGCGGACGAATCCCAAACTATCACAAATACAAGGATGAAATGACAGCAAGGCAATATGTAGAAGAAGTGGAGAAGCATAACATTTATGACCCTGTGTTATCCTTTCAGCTTCTGCAAGGCTTTAAAATTAAACGGCTAAATACGAGCTACCTCCCAGACGACAAAGCGTCCGATTCAATGGCCACCTTGATGGAATGGAATAATGTCGATTATCGGCCAAAATCAAAGCGTATTTATCGTACATCATTCCCCGTTAGAATTTGCGTCGTCCAATATATGATGAAGAAAATTGACTCTTATGAAGATTTTAGTACACAAGTGCAATATTATGTGGACGTTGCAGCCGATTTTGGTTCAGATTTTGTGGTATTTCCAGAAATATTCACGACCCAATTGATGTCCTTTCTTGAAGAAAAAAGGCCAGACCGGGCAGTAAGGCGCCTTTCGACCTTTACAGATCAGTATATAGAACTGTTTACGCAGCTTGCTGTAAGATATAACATCAATATTGTCGGCGGAACCCATTTTATCGAAGAAGATGGAGATATATTCAACGTAGGTTTTCTTTTTCGGCGGGACGGCACCATTGAAAAACAATCGAAGCTTCATGTGACACCTAACGAGAAAAAGTGGTGGGGAATCGCTGAAGGAAATGAGATCAATGTATTTGAGACGGATTGCGGAAAAATTGCCATCCAGATATCCTACGACATCGAGTTTCCTGAACTCTCACGAATTGCAGTTGAAAAGGGCGCCAATATTATTTTTGTCCCCTTTAGTGCAGAAGATCGGCAAAGCTATCTTCGCGTACGCTACTGTGCCCAGGCCCGTGCCATCGAAAACCAAGTTTATACCTGTATTGCCGGAACTGTGGGCAATCTAACCCATGTAGAAAACATGGATATTCAATATGCACAATCTGGTATTTTCTCGCCGGCCGATTTTGAGTTCGCAAGGGACGGGATTGTCGGGGAATGTGATGCGAACGTTGATACCGTCGTGGTTGGCGATGTTGACCTTGAGAAATTGAGACGCTCGCGGAATTCCGGTTCGATGCGGCAATTACGTGACCGGAGACATGATTTGTATCGAATTGAATGGAATGGCTTATCAAAAAAATAAAATTAAAGGTGCATATACTACGGGTGATGAATAATGCCATGTCAATCGAGTGACGAATTAAAGAGATTAGTGGAAGAAGCAAAACGATGTACGAAAGATGGGAAAGTCGCAGATTATATTCCCGAGCTGGGTAAAGCAAATCCTCATGCGTTGTCGATTGCGATAAACTATCCAGACGGAAGATGTATCTCTGCAGGAGATATTGATAAAAAGTTTACCTTGCAAAGTGTTTCAAAGGTTATTAGCTTAGCATTGGTTTTAATAGAAAATGGCTTTCACTACGTGTTTGAACGAGTTGGGATGGAGCCAACCGGTGACCCGTTTAATTCAATTGCAAAGTTGGAAACCATGGCTCCAGCCAAACCATTAAATCCGATGATCAATGCCGGGGCACTTGTCGTAACTCATATGATAAAAGGGGATTCAGTAGAGGAGCGGTTCAATCGGTTATTAGGCTTTATCCGGGAATTGGCAGGCGACCCTGCCATTGGCTATAGTAAGACGGTAGCCCGCTCGGAGTTTGAATCGGCTGACTTAAACCGGGCACTTTGCTATTTTCTCAAGCAGCATAATATTATCACTGAGGATGTTGAAACATTATTAGATTTATACACCAAACAGTGTGCGGTAGAAATGAATTGTTTGGATTTAGCAAGAATTGGGATGATTTTTGCAATGGATGGCGTTGATCCACTTAACGGAAAAAGAATTATGCCTGACGATGTAGCGAGAATTTGCAAAACATTTATGGTTACGTGCGGAATGTATAATGCTTCCGGTGAATTCGCCATAAAAATAGGCATCCCGGCTAAAAGTGGGGTATCAGGCGGGATCATGGGGTCTGTACCTGGTAAATTTGGTATTGGCATTTTCGGCCCCGCTTTGGATGAAAAAGGGAACAGTGTGGCTGGACTTAAACTTCTAGAACTTTTGTCAAGAAAATATCGGTTGAGCATGTTTTAAGCGATTCCTTGTTGTATAGTTGATGTTAAGAGTAAGTTTTAATAATTACAATAAAATGAGGGATTGTCATGAATAAGATTTCTAATATCTACTGCGTCGGTCGAAACTACGCTGAGCATGCTAAGGAACTGCAAAATGAAGTGCCGACTTCTCCGATTATTTTTTCCAAACCTACTCATGCCTTGGCGGAAGCTGTTGGTCAGGAAATTTTACTGCCTGGAAATCGAGGTTCTATCCATTTTGAAACAGAAATAGTGATAAGGATAGGAAAATCTTATGAAAAAGGGATGAGAGTAGAGGAAATAGTCGACAGTATGGCCATTGGCATCGATTTTACCTTACGGGATGTTCAAAGTGAACTCAAGAAAAAAGGCCAGCCATGGCTATTGGCAAAAGGATTTCCGAACTCAGCTATTGTGAGCAAATTTATCTCCTTTCCTGGGATAGAAGAAATGAAGAAGACCGATTTTTCTCTTCTTATAAATGGTAACAAGGTACAGCAAGGGAACATAAAAAATATGATCTTTGATTTGCAGACCATAATTGATTTCATCGCCCTAAACTTTGGATTAGGGGAAGGGGATTTAATCTTTACGGGTACTCCTGAAGGCGTTGGACCAGTGAAAGGCAAAGATCATTTATCATTACTTTGGGGAACTTCGGTTCTTGGTGAAAGTATTATAAAACTAAATTAAGTTACTTAACAGGCTCAAAGGAATACCTTCGGGCCTTTTTTGACAGTTTTTTTAGTCTACGCATGGAGTAGGTCTATTCTTGTCTTGCTATCTATTGAAATATAACCGTACAATAGATTTCGCTAGTATTTCGATTATCCTTAAAAAATTAATATAAGGAATGTGCACTATGAACTATACAACCGAACGCACGAGACGCCAAATCATCCAAAGTTTTATTCATGTTCTGCAGACTAAACGATTCTCTTCCATCACGATTCAGGATATATGTGATGATGCCTTAATTCATCGCACAACGTTTTATCGTTATTATGAAGATAAATACAGTTTACTCAAAGATTTTATTTATCATTTATCTGAAGAAATTATTCATTTGAATAAAAAATCGAATGCTGACCCCTTTAAATTACTGGTTGATTATGTAGAAAAAAATTCGGTGTTATTCGAAAATACTTTATTAGGGTCTGAGGGACATATTTTATTCAAAAGCATGGTGAAAATTGCAAGTGATATTATACGGGAACATTCCAAAACAGAAAACGATCCCATTTCTAAAAAAATCAATCAGTCGAAGTATCCTGATGTCATTTGTGACTTATATGCCACTTCATTTATGACCATTTTACAGAATTGGATGAGTAAAGAATATAATTACCAGAAAGAAGAGTTGTTCGAAATCTTTAATCAGGTGATGAATTAATAATACAAATTGTTTTAAATGTATTATTTTAACACGCTCGTTCTTTTTTGCACTTTGAACCCATCTTTCCACCTTGCTATAGTGACTATTGTGAAAAAGGATTTTTTGATGTTTTATACTTTCCGAGAGAAACCAACAGGGAATTTAAGCATTAAAAAACAACACGGGAGGGAGCTGCAAGGTGAAAACAATCATAAAAAGCCGTTGGGCAATTTTTGCCATTTGGTTAATTGCGACCATATTGCTTACAGTCATTCAACCGGATATCAATGCCATATTGCGGCAAAAAGGGCAGCAAGGAACGAGTAATGACAGTCCTTCAGCTATCGCTGATCATATCCTAAAAAAGATGGAGACCACTAAAGGTACGAACAACATTATCGTTTTTTACGATAAACATAAAATTTCTAATGATGAAATGAAAAAAATTGGTGATGCTGTAGAGGCCATACGCGATGACAGCTCAGAGCTTGGTATTGCGGACATGATTGATCCTTTTAGTATACCTGAAGCAAAAAGCTCTTTAATTTCTAAAGATGGTACCACACTGATGGTAAGCTTCAAACTCGATAAGAAAGCAAGAGAAATAGATGATATCAAAGAACAACTAGACAGCAAACTTAGTAAAGTACCTGTTGAATATTATCTTAGCGGTGAAGATTTTATCAATAATGATTATTTGAAGGCATCACAAGCAGGAGTCGAGAAAAGTGCTGCATTGACCGTTATTTTTATTTTAGTTGTCCTTATCCTTGCATTCAGGTCAGTAGTTACACCTTTTATTTCCTTAATAGCAGTAGCCTTTTCCTATTTATGTTCGATGGGAATCGCCGCTCAATTAATTGATAAAGCAGGGTTTCCGATAACAAGTCTGACCCAAATGCTGCTTATACTCATTCTTTTTGGTATTGGTACTGATTACAACATCCTTCTTTTCAATCGATTTAGGGAGGAACTATCCCATGGCAACTCGATTGATGATTCCATCGTAATCACCTATAAAACGGCGGGTAAGACGATAGCTTATAGCATATTAACGGTATTTATCGCGTTTCTTGCTCTCGTTTTTGCCGAATCACCAATTTATAAATCCGGTGTGGTTGTCGTCATAGGTGTAACCATACTCTTGCTTGAAATTTTGACCTTAACACCATTCATTATGAAAGTTTTAGGCAAGAAGCTCTTCTGGCCTTCAAAGAATGTATTGGGTCATAAGGAAAACAAGTTCTGGGGGAAAACATCCTCCTTTGGAACAAAGCATCCTATTATAACAGTCGTTGTATTACTTTTGATCATTGGGCCAATGGTGTATTTACATCAGGAAAAGCTCAACTTTGATACCATTGGAGAACTTGGGAATAAATATCCTTCTTCTAAAGGATTTAATATTGTGGCTGATCATTTTGGCAAAGGCCAGGCAATGCCAGCTACTGTTGTCATTGAAAATAACAAAACACTAGATAATAATGAATCACTTGCCGTCATTGATGACTTGACCGAGAGACTCAAGAGTATTAATGGGGTTAAGCAGGTTTCTTCGGCAACACAACCTCAAGGAGAGCCAATTGCTGGTTTTTACGTCGACAGTCAAATGGGGTCTGTAACTGATGGTATTTCAAAAACTCAAGATGGTGTGGAACAAATAAATGATGGCTTGAAGCTGGCTCAAGAAAAATTGGGATCAGCGGACTTTTCACAGGTTAACCAAATGGTGGATGGTACAGCAAAGCTTCAAGAAGGCATGACCGCGCTGACAAATGGATTAAAGCAAATCCAATCCGGAATAGATGGTGGATCAAGCAACTCCCAAACGATTATGAGCGGCATTGCTGCCATCCAAACGAATTTGTCAAAGATGAGCAGTGGAGTAGCGGTGTTAGCAGATAATTATGGAAAAATGCAGGCTGGCTACGCTGAGATGGGAACCCACTACCAAGGTGCAGCACAGGCATTGCTTGGTGTAAAAAGCGCACTCACGCAAATGCAGACCATGGTGGATGCTTTAGGCAGCAGTTATTCAAATTCGAGTAATGACACCAATTACCTAGCACTAAAGCAAACAATTGATCAGGTATCATCGTCTTTAAGTCAAATTACACCTGAAGGAATCAACACATTAAATGAAAATTATAATGCAGTAACGGCTGGTTTTGCTACTGCAAATAATAATCTTGCCAGCATGAGCAGCGGTTTATCCCAGATGGCCGATGGTTTGAAAAAGCTTGAATATGGTCTAGGGAAAGCTTCGTCGGGAATAGGCACAATCGTAACAAATATGAATAGTGTCACCAATGGACTTGGCCAGATGAAGTCAGGTCAGCAGCAGCTTGTAGCAGGTCTCAATGGATTCAGTACGTTTGGACAAAAGCTATCAGAAGTAAACGGTGGTTTACAGCAAATTTCTGACGGTTTAGGAAAGACGAATGGTTTCTTAACACAGTTTAATACGAGTAGAACCTTCTTTATCCCGAAGGAAGCATTGACGGATGAAAACTTTAAAAAATCATTAGACGTGTTCATGTCCAATGATCGAAAAATTACGAAGATGACGATTGTGTTAGAAGATGATCCTTATTCTAAAGACGCTTTAAACACGATTAATAAGATAAATAAAGCAGTTTCCAATGGACTAAAAGGCACAAATCTTTCACATGCCAAGTCGGGTGTGTCTGGACCAAGCGCCACAACGAATGATATGAACGATATATTGAGCCGTGATTTGAACAAAGCTACCGCGATCGTTATTATCGGAGTATTACTAGTCTTGTTCTTAGTCATACGTTCGTTCTGGACACCAGTTTTTATCACCGCGTCTCTTTTAGGAGCCTATTATACTGCGATGTTCATCATTAACTATATTTTCATAGATTGGCTGGGATATGCCGGTATTTCTTCCTTTGTTCCATTCTTCTCTTTCATCATCATTGTAGCCTTGGGAGTGGACTACAGTATATTCTTAATGATGCGCTATAAGGAATATCAACATCTGTCGCCAAAAGAGGCAATCGTTTTGGCTTCCAGACATACAGGTGGTGTCATTATATCGGCAGTCATTATACTCGGTGGCACCTTTGCTACACTAATGCCATCCGGAATTATCCTGTTGGGTGAATTGGCAATAGCTGTCATCACAGGTCTTGTCGTCCTATGCTTTATCCTGCTGCCGGTCTTTTTGCCGGCGATGATTGCCTTGCCAGAAGCCCTTGCCAAATTATTTTCCCGTAACAGGGAAGACGAATTGAGCTTGGAGGAAAAAGTAATTTAATAAGTAGGTAGAGGATCCCGATGGCAAATGCTATCGGGATTATTTTGTTACTCCTTCTTACGACATTTTTTGATCAGGTAATAGGACTATTTTAGTAAAAACCATGATTAATGTGGATTTATGTAATAATAAGCAGGAATTTAAGTTTTTAAAAAGAAATATAAAAGATATGTTGAAAGATAAGGAGAATAACTGTTTTCAATCATTCTATTAAGGTTTGAAAGAAGGTGTATGATATGATGGATCATTTTTTTGCAGACTATAAAAAATTTATTGTTGTACCGGAAGATGAAAAAAAATGCAATGAAGTATTTGATCACAAAAACTATGCAGCATATTATATACTAACACTGTCTTTATTTGATCCACGAATATCGTGCTGGAGAGATGCGGGTAAATTTGAAATAGATATTGATAAAAGTATTGAATCGGTACTAAAGGGCTTCAATGAAAAGCAGCGTGAGAGGTACCATCTTCAATTACTGGAAGTAGATAAGTCGAAAAACTATTTTATCTTAGCCCTTTCGTCAAAAATAAAATTCACATCAGAGGAAGAACAAGACAGCATTTCTTTTATTATTGATAGAATATTAACGAACCCTTTTTATGTTGCGCAAAGCTGGTTCAACCTAATTGGTGAAAAAGGAAGAATCGCGCGTAAACTATTCAGCTGCTCGTTTAAGGAATATGTGATTGAAGATTCAACCAATCCAAATAGGGACGAAAAATATGAAAACATTAGTGAATTTCCTAAACCAAATGGAGAAATTAAACTGCTTAAAAATTCTTTGAAACGAGATGTTCTCTAAGAAAGGGTACCTAGATAATGATGAATTATCTAGGTTTTTTTTCTAATGTTAAAAATAACTTATGTTACTCTTTTTCCGAAATTACCCACCCATCAGGTGTCTTTATAATATGATAAACATCTTCATCGAATTCTTTTCGTAGTTCTTTATATTCCTCATTTTCAATTTTAATCTGTGTTTTTTTAATATATTTCACCATAATTTCTGGTTTCTCAACTTCAAATACTAAATCATTGATTATAAAATAGGTTCTTTTGCGATTCATGAATGAATTCCCCCTCGCACATTTCTTATGTATAGAATTTGTCAAAAATGAATAAAACCCTATAAATCCTATGTAAAATTTTTGTAAAGAGCGCAAATTTACACTGAATTAACACTGAATTAACACAATAAATACAAGGATTAAATATTAGCTTGTTAAACTACTAACAGTAATCGTAAAGGTAAATTATTCGGGAACTGGGGTAGGTGCCGGTTATGACCAGGATGATCTTGGATTTGTTTACCGCCCTGTTTGGTATACTGGTACAAGCAATGATGAAGTAATTGCTAGTTTAGGGAGCGAAGAAGATTTCTTTATGGCTGGCCACTGGATTAATAAAAAAGCAGATGCCAAGGGGCAGGCTGTCATTGTCAAAGAGCAGGATAAAGACATCACTCTGATTGGATTAGAAGCCGGCTTTCGTGATCATACAGATTACTTGTTCCGACTATTATCCAATGCCATTTTTGTAAAATAAGAATAAAGTTTAGGCTTGGCTCAAACTAATGAGCCAGGCCCGTTTTTTGGGCTTTATTAGGAAATTGACAATTTCGTGTTTCATTATTTGTAAAATGTGGTGTAATAATTTTTAGTAGCGTTTCTGCGATAAGTAGAGACGCTTATCCTATTTCTTCAATAATTTTTACAATGAACATAGAAAAGTCTGCTAAAATAACTATGAAAATACTGTATATTATTCCAATACTTTGATATACTTTAACCCAAATATTGAGGCAAGGGGTATAAACTGTGGCAAAATCCAAATTCCAATTCTGGCTCATTCAAATTTTACTAATTTTAACGATTATTTTCGTTTCAACAAAAATCACCTTTATGTTTAAGCCTATAGGAGTCTTTTTCTCAACAGTTTTCTTTCCCATTCTGATCACTGGATTCCTTTATTTCCTGTTAAATCCGTTGGTGAATTTTCTTGAGCGTAAAAAGCTTCCCAGGCTAGCCTCGATCCTTATCATATATGTCGGGTTTATTGGTCTCCTGGTGCTGGCGATTAGCAGTTTAGTACCAGTTGTGTCGAAGCAGGCGACGGATCTTGCCAATAATCTGCCGGTCTTCGCCCATGAGACCACTGAATTTTTAAAAGATGTGGTCAAGTCATCAGAATATAAAAGCTTCAGGAATACTCAGAGTGAAATTATCGACACGGTGCAGCAACGGTTAATGGAATATGCAAATACATTGCCAAAAACGCTGACGAACGCACTCTTGGGTTTGTTTGGAATGGTCACCAATCTAGCGATTATTCTTGTCACAGTACCATTTCTATTATTTTACATGTTTAAGGATGGTCATAATTTTCCAAAAGCCGTTTCAAATTTTATTCCAACCGGATATAGAGAAGAGAGCCTGAAAATATTGAAAGAAACAGGGGAGACATTGTCTGCCTACATCCAGGGGCAGGTTATGGTTGCCCTGGCAGTTGGAACCTTGTCTTTTATCGGTTATTTAATCATTGATTTGCCGTATGCATTGATCTTGGCGATCATAGTTGCCTTTACCAACATTATTCCTTATGTAGGCCCAATCATTGGCGGCGCCCCCGCTGTGCTCGTTGCTTTGTTTGAGTCACCGACGAAAGCTTTATTGGTTATCGTCGTCATCCTTGTCGCTCAGCAAATAGAAGGGAACTTCCTATCCCCGATGATCTTAGGTAAGTCATTGGATACACATCCGGCCACCATCATCATTATTCTATTGGCTGCCGGCAATCTGGCAGGAGTACTTGGAATGGTATTGGCTGTGCCAACCTACGCTGTTTCAAAAGTAATTGTTTTAAACCTAGTCCGATTTTTGAGAGCCAGAAAAGCTGCAAATAAGATCGTAGAGGGAACTTGAGTTTTTCCTTTTTGAAACACGGGGACGGTTCTCGTGCCTCATATCATGAGGCATAAGAACCGTCCCTTTGCTTCATTTTTTATATATGTAATTTACATATACGGGTAAGCTGATATATAATAGGTGTAAATTACACATATGAGTGAACAACTGGAGGTATTTTTATGAGTGAGCGCGAAGAAATTTTGATGTATAAAACTTCTGATATTCTTAAGAAAGATACCAGCAGGATGAATTTAAACGATATTATTGAGGAGTTGGTAAATATTATCGAATTAAACAACAAGAATAGCAAAGCCGCAAATTGATTAAAACTGTATGGTAGCTGCTTGTATCGTATAATCCCAATAGATAAGGTGATAATAATCCCATGATTCTTTTAAACAAGGAGTGGGATTATGTATCAAATAGCCGATATCACAGAAAATCAGAAGGAAAAGATAAAGCAGCTTGAACATGAATTAGGCTTAGTGTTAATTGCATACGACGATGAAAACGGTGGGCAGATGCGGGAATACAGCAAGGACACGAAGTAATAACAAGGAACCTGTAGAGTGGACATTTTGAAAAAAAGTCATTCTATAGGTTTTTTTGTGCAAAGCTCATGAAGG
>NZ_JBLVQN010000071.1:0-15377 GCF_058323225.1 Neobacillus sp. PVCKKU3 | reverse complement strand
AGAAAAACCTCGAATGCTTTTCTATAACTCTTATTGCTGGGGGTGGCCAGCTTTTTTTTGCATGGAGTAAATTATAGGAAAATCAGCGCAGGAGTATTTTATCATTATCTTGAAATTGTAATTTTACTGAAAATGAAAAGTAAATTTATAAACATGTTCCTGTAATGAAAAAATGGTAAAGTTTATAAAAGGTATTTTTTATACACCAAATGGATATTTTATTTTTTAAGCAAAAGTTAATTTTACAATATTAATATACCTTTTGATGAATCCATATGATGAGGTGATATTATGGCTAAATCAAAAAGGAGTAAGTATTTTGATAATGCAAAGTTTATCTTAATGTTCTTGGTGGTTTTTGGACATTTAATCAGCCCGTTAAAGGATCAAGATGGGTTCCTCTTCACGTTGTATACAGTTATTTACTTGTTTCATATGCCAGCGTTCATTTTAATCTCAGGTTATTTTTCTAAGGGATTCCAAAAGCCGGGTTACTTTAAAAAACTGACCATAAAGCTATTAATCCCTTATCTCTTTTTTCAGACCATCTATTCTGTGTACTATTATATGAATGGCAAAGAAGCTGCCTTTCATGTTGATTTTTTCCATCCCCACTGGTCGCTTTGGTTTTTATTAAGCTTATTATTTTGGAACATCTTGCTGATTCCTTTTTCAAGAATGAAATGGCTGGGATTGGTCCTTGCTATTGTTCTCGGTGTGGCCATTGGTTATTTTAATGAAGCCGGCAGCTATTTGAGCTTGTCAAGAACATTTGTCTTTTTTCCATACTTCTTGCTCGGCTTTCTATTAAACGAGGGGCATTTAAAAAGGATTCTGAGAGGGAAGTATTCACTGCCGACGGCAATGGTCGTCCTGCTGGCTGCTGTCATTTTCTTTGGCCATTCCTTTCCTCAAGATGCTGTTTCCTGGCTTTTGGGTGACAGTTCCTATGCAGCAATGGGGGTAGAACACATTTCAGCCGGGGTATATCGGTCTTTGCAATATCTCTTAACCTTTCTAATGGTTTTTAGCTTTTTAACATTTATTCCATCGGCACAGTTCAAATTTACTGAAATTGGAGAAAGAACGCTTTATATTTATTTGTTCCACGGTTTTCTCATTAAACCGGTCCAATCCGTTTTTCCGGACCAAGGGTTTAGTTCCATCTCGGGAGTCTATTTATTTCTTATTGGTTTTTCATTTATTGTCTGCTTGCTATTGGGCAGCTTTTTGGTTAAAAAATATACAAAACCGCTTGTTGAACCCAAGCTGCCGCTTACAAATGCTGGCGGCAAATAGGCTTCAAAGCTAAAAAGGCTATTCTCTGTGAATGGCCTTTTTATATTGCGACTTTCAAGTTGAAATATGGTAAGATAGTGCTAAGATCTTCCAAAAATATTTTGGAGGGTTCATTTTTTATGTGGGA
Organism: Neobacillus sp. PVCKKU3; assembly: GCF_058323225.1. NCBI lineage: Bacteria > Bacillati > Bacillota > Bacilli > Caryophanales > Bacillaceae > Neobacillus > Neobacillus sp. PVCKKU3. Next base: position 13,951 of record NZ_JBLVQN010000071.1, on the reverse strand, counting down.
GGAATAAAGCATGAAAAACGCAACAAAATTTTGCAGGAAGTTTAATCCGAGTATGGGGGCTATCTACTATGAACCATAGTGGTCAGGCCAACAAGCAGTACTTCCAAAGACAGCTAGTGTATATTGAGGAAAATATCAAGGAATTAACTAATCTTTACATTTCCTCGACGCCTATTCAGGAAAGACTGAAACATTTTTTCAGCCTTTATGTTTTGGAGTTGGAGGAGATATTAAAACAAAACCAAAAAACTGGCTTTATAGCATCAATTCCAAAGGTTTATATTGGTACAAAGGTTACCGTTATGTATCTCGACGATCAGGAAACAGAGGAATATGTTATTTGCTTTCCGGAGGAGTCTGACCCTGACAAAGGCTTTATATCCTTTTTATCCCCAGTCGGCAGACAGCTTCTTTTAAAAAATATCGGGGAAGAGTTATCCTTGAAAATTCCGACAGGAGAACTTGGTGTCAGCATTAAGGAAATCTCGTACTTTGGGGGTCTGCTGGAATTCGATACACAGCAAACAAAAGAGGCTTAAACATGCATGCTTTTGAAAACGTTTTATAAGAGAACGACCGAACGTTTGAGGACCGCGTTCGGTCAGTTTAATTGATAGTCAAAAGCCAAATAGGGAACTAACAAAATTCTTCTTTTTTCTTTTTACCTTACTGTTTTCTAAAACTACCGGTTTTTCGGCAGGTGCCGGTCCTTTTAATTTGGTTACCTCGTTTTGAAGCTGTGCAACCTGTTTCTCCAAGCTGCTCACAAGATTTTGCAATTCTTCAATCTCCCTGCGATGCTGGAGGAGTTGATAGGAGGCAACAGAATCCGCCTTTGAATGTAAACCAAGCTCTAATTCCTTTACCTTGGCATACAGCTTTTCCAATGCCTCGCCGTTTTCGACCGCTTTCACTGTCCCTTTGCGTGGACTTTTCTTTTCCTTTTCTTGGCTGATATCTTGCAATAAGGTTCCGTTCTGGAGCTGTTCGTGGATATTTTTAAACAGTTCAATATCCTCATCTTTAAAATGATAGTGGCCACGCTCATTTCGTTCCATTGGCAGTTCAAGCTGTTTTACCCAGCGCTGAATTGTGCTAATTGAAACACCCAATAATTTTGCAGCCTCTGCTGTATTCATGACAATCCCTCCATTTTTAAAAATGACCGAAAACCTCGATATCCAACGAAAAGAATCAGCGTTAATGAAGATTCCCGTACCTTAAATTTAACTCCAAAATTTCCACCACTTTTTTTCCTTTGCCGCGGCAACCTCTCGATAGTTTGCCAGCATTTGTTGAAACGCGGCTTCCCTTTGCTGAACTTCATGACGGTATTGCTCACGGTCATCCATAAGGAATTCCCGTTCCTTTGCGATTTCGTCAGCCAAATTGGAAATTTCATTATTGGTTTGGTCGATGTAATTTGATAGCTTATCTGAGGTTTCGACAACCTGTTTTGTAAGGGAATAAACTTCATCAGCAGTTTCGATGGTGACATTCTTAATGTTGGAGGATAAATATCTCAACTTATCTGAGGTTTCCTCCGAAGCTTTCGAAATGGTCTCGGACAGTTCCTGAATTTGCTCTTTTGTGTTTTCTGAAGATTTATAAATGGAATCCTGCACGGATTTAACGGTTCTAAGCGTACCGTTTGAAATCTCCTTTTTTACCTCAGTTAATACTTCTTTTCGTACAACACTTCTAATTTCCTCTTTAACCTCATTTAAGAAGTTTTTCTTATAGGCATCCATCACCTCGAAAAATAAATCAGCATTCGATAAGCTGTTTTCGTTATCAGGGATAGAAGGCTGTTTGTTTATATGGGTAACCATTTCGAATGTGACTGGCTCCGGGGGAGAAATAAACTCACTATCAGCGTCAGCGGCTGTTTCCTCGGGCTCCGTGTCATGATTAGCGATGGATTGTTTTAGCAGCGCATCCCGAACTGCTTCTTTACCGATCTTTTTAGCAAATAGTTCCTTTACTTCGGTTAATTGGTTAATCTCAACATCTGTATAAATTCTTGCCCCTTGTTTTGATCTGGAAATATGGAGTATTCCTGTTAATTCCTTCTCCCATTGCCGGATGATGCCAGGTGCAGTATTTATTTTTTTGGAAACTTCTTTAAGTGTATAAGACTTCATGAGAATCATTCCTTTCTATTTATCTCGGAAAGAATTTTATGAGTTCGATATTAAGATATTCACCATCAGATATGGTTTTTTCCTGCCGCTTGACAAAAGCTATCAAAACAAGACGAAAATCTTGAAATAGTAACATATTATTGCAAATTGAGCGGTTTGATGAGAGATGGATGAAGGTAGAAATGTTTGGAATAATAGTGAATAAACATTTTTGAAGAGGGATTGTATGAAAAAATTTCTGTTAGCAGTATCCTATTTATTACTATTAGTTTTTCCTGACCGGGCAATGGCAGCAAAAAAAGTGCCAATCCTAATTTATCACTCCATTGAGGAATATAGCGGTCATGGGCAAAAGGAGCTCTATGTAAGACCAGAGAATTTTGAAAAACAAATGACATATTTGAGAAATCACGGTTTTACATTGCTGACCTTTGAAAGATGGGCTGATCAGGAGAAGGTTGACAAGCCAATCTTTATCACCTTTGATGACGGCTATAAAAATAATCTTAATGTTTATTACATTTTCCAAAGATTGAAAACGGAAAGATTTAACCCAACAGGTACATTCTTTATTATTTCTGATTTTATTGAGCGTCCCAATCGATTATCCCCATCGGATTTAAAGATGCTAGCCAGTTCAGGGCTCATTTCTATTCAATCACATACAGCAACACATCCTGAATTATCAAAAATAGCTGATTACGAGTATGAATTAAACCACTCAAAGGAAAAAATCGAAAAAATTACGGGTAAATCGGTTATTGCTCTCTCATATCCATTTGGTGATTTCGATGAAAAAGTAGTGGAGGAAACAAAGAAGTATTACACCTATGGACTAACCACTACTCCAGGGCCTTATACAAAAACCGGAATAAAAAATGAACTATATCTCCTGCCAAGGACGTATATTAAATATTCAACCACGCTAGAAGAGTTTGCGAAAATCGTGGAGGCTAAATAAACGGTTACGTGATTTCCTAGTAATCGTTTTTCTTTATGCTTGAAAAGTGTTTGTAATTTTTCCGAAACTTCCATGTAAACTAACATCGCTATAATAAATTAAATAAGGTAATAGAGAAGGTGTGTTTATGGAAGAGACGATGGTCAAGTCCTATCTGCAGAAATCATTGGAAGAGTGGAAGCAAGATATTTTAGTGGTGCTAGAAGAAATTGAAAAGGAATATGAGGAAGTATCTCAGGAATTAAAAGTCTATACCTATAAATACGGGATAACCAAGCAAGTGATTCAATCCACAGTAAACGAGGAGTTAATTGATAAAATCCGTGAAATGTATCATAAGCCGTTTGAAGAAAGCTATAATCAACTAAAAGAATACATACGTGACCTAGAGGAGAAAAAACGAGTCTTTCAAATGTTTACCCAAAAAATTGACGAAGTCAATCGGAAGGAATCCACAAAGGTCACTACTTATTAACAATAAACAAAAGCAGCCATATACAGGCTGTTCGGATTGTCGAGAAAGGGTATTTTTCTCGGCAATTTTTTATGTTCTAACACCAATATTTTTTGATTGTCCCTGCTAATGGGCCTGTTGATTTCCGCTCCGGGCACTCGCTTTCCGCGGGGAGGCTTCCCGGCACGCCCGCGGAAAGCGAAGTGCCTGGAGCGCCAATCAACAGACTTGTTGAAAGGTCTAAATATTTTATATTTAAATAATTAACGAAGTTGTGAAAAATCGTGAATAAGATAAAAATTTATCGATAGTTATGACAGCCTGAGCAGCCAAAATAGGCTGCTTTTATTTATATAGAACGAAACCAAGACCCATGAAAAGGCTTCTCGCATATACTGGTTATCAAGACTTTGTGTTGAGGTGGAATTGACATGATTACCGGTAAAATTGGCAGCAAAACCTTTCGCATTCCTGATAACCTCGAAACCTATTTTCAAAGCTTCCGTGACCACGTAATTGGAATTGATCATGAATTTGACTCTCCATATGGCAAAAAGAAAATTATTTATGGTGACTGGACAGCAAGTGGACGTCTTTACCGGAAAATTGAGGAGAAAATTACAGAAGTTTTTGGTCCTTTTATGGCCAATACCCATACAGAATCAAACATAACTAGTTTAATGATGACAGGGATGTATAAACAAGCTAAGAAAATCATCAAGGAGCATGTCCGTGCTGATAAATATGATGTGGTTCTCTTAGACGGTTTTGGGATGACCTCTGTGATTAATAAATTTCAAAGAATGCTGGGGCTGCGAATACATGAACAGTGGAAAAAACGCTTAAACCTGCCTGAAAATGAGAGGCCGATTATTTTTCTAACCCATATGGAGCATCATTCGAATCAAACGTCTTGGCTTGAAACAATTGCGGATGTTGTCATGATACAGCCTGACAGAAATGGAAATGTTGATATTTCCCATTTAGAACAGCTTCTAAAGCGATATGAAGACCGTCCGTTAAAAATTGGTTCGTTTTCAGCCTGCTCCAATGTAACGGGTATTCAAACGCCGTTTCATCAATTAGCCAAAATCATGCACGAACATGGCGGCCTATGTTTTGTTGATTTTGCCGCATCTGCCCCTTATGTCTCTATTAACATGCATCCAACTGATCCAATGGAAAAATTAGATGCTGTTTTTTTCTCCCCACATAAGTTTTTAGGAGGGCCGGGAACAAGCGGTGTGATAATATTTGATTCAAGGTTATATAAGAACAGGATTCCCGACCATCCTGGCGGAGGGACAGTTACTTGGACTAACCCATGGGGAGGACATCACTATTATGATGACATTGAAACAAAGGAGGATGGAGGTACGCCCGGAATTCTTCAGGGGATTCGAACGGCTTTATGCATAAATCTAAAAGAACAGATGGGGATTGAAAATATTTTAAAGAGAGAGAAAGAAATGCTGCAGCTGCTGCTGCCGCGGTTAGAGGAAATCCCTGGGCTCCATATTTTAGAAGGTCATGTGAAAGACCGGTTAGGAATCGTTTCCTTTTACGTCGAAAATGTTCATTATAATTTAATTGTCCGCCTCCTAAATGACCGTTTTGGGGTTCAGGTTCGCGGCGGCTGTTCATGTGCAGGAACATATGGGCATTACTTGTTTAATATTGACAAAAAATCCTCACAGCAAATAACGGACAAAATAGACCAAGGAAATTTATCAACAAAGCCTGGCTGGGTGCGATTTTCATTGCATCCGATTATGTCTAATGAAGAAATTCTAACGTTTGTTGCGGCAATGCAGGAGATTGTTGCCAATATAGAAATGTGGAAACAAGATTATTTATATGATGCAGCCAGTAATGATTATTTTTATATGGATTTTATTCGCGAAGATTTGTCGCCGCTTTTTGATATGGAATGATGATAATAAACAGGAAAAAAAGCTCTCCCGATACCAGGGGAGCTTTTTTTGATGTGGCTAATTATTCAGCTTTTGCTGCTTGAATTTGCAGATTAATTTTTACTTTATCGCCAACAAGCACCCCGCCAGTTTCAAGTGCCGCATTCCAAACCAAACCATAATCAGAGCGGTTTAAAGTGCCTGCTGCACTGAAACCAACTTTTTCATTTCCCCAAGGATCTTTGCCTTGACCTTCAAAGGAAACAGCAAAAGTTTCTTGTTTTGTCACGCCACGAAGCGTTAAATCTCCGGTTACATTGTACTCGCCATCATCAGTCTTTTCAATATTTGTTGCTTTGAAAGTCATAGCAGGATAATTGGCAGCATCGAAGAAATCCGCAGAAACTAAGTGGCCATCACGATCTTGGTTGCGTGTATCCACACTTGAAGTTTCAACCGAGAACTCGATGTTTGCGGTTGTTAAATCTGCAGGATCTGCTTCGATATTGGCACTGAAGCTGTTGAATGTTCCTTTTACGTTTGCAATCATCATGTGACGAACAGAAAAGTCTACACTGCTGTGTGCAGGGTCTAATGCCCATTTTGTTTTAGTCATGTTAAAATCTCTCCCTTTTTAGTTTGAAATAATTTATCTTGATTTTGAAATAACTTAATTCAAGATAAATTATATGATTAGGCCATGCTGATTGTCAATTGTTTTTTTATAAATTATTTATAGGATTTTTCAAATACTACAAAGGGATTTAAATGGAGTTTGATATTGAGGAAAAGTGCGTCATAAAATGAAAAAAACGCCAAAGCGGCGTTTTTAAAAAAATATACTTGAAAATAGACAAAAATACATGTTAAAATGAATTTCGGCAAGAAAATCTAATTTTAATTAGGATTATAAATATCCTATTATAACATTACCACATTCGTTCGCTGTTGTCAACTTATGCAGCCAAAATTTATTTGGGGAGTGGTTGAATGAAGGATTTACAAGATAACGACTGGGAATTGGAGCAGGAAAGAGTTAATTCGGTAGTGCATGAAGTGGATAAAAAGATAGCCAAATTACAAAAAAATACCGGCAGGGTTAGCTCTGATGTTCTGGAAATCCGCAAGACTTTTTGGGAGGATGTTACAGTTAATCTGGATGAACCGGATGACGTCATCGAAACAGCGGCTAGTATTAAACAGCAGGCAGAACTTCTCTCAGAACGGGAACGGACACACAGTCAGCTGGACAGAACCCTCAAAACCTTGGATAAATTAAAATTTTCTCCTTACTTTGGTCGTATTGATTTTTGGGAGGATGGTGAAAAGTCGGCCGATCAAGTATATTTGGGAATTGCTTCATTAATGGATGAGCAGGATGAAAACTTCTTAATTTATGACTGGCGTGCCCCTATTTCAAGTCTTTATTATGATTATTCACCCGGCCCGGCACATTATCAAACCCCGGAAGGGACCATCTACGGTGAAATGGAGTTGAAAAGACAATTTATCATCCGGTTTTCGAAAATTAAAGGAATGTTCGATACAGGTGTCACCATTGGTGATGAAATGCTGCAGGAGGTTCTGGGGAACAATGCCAGTACACAAATGAAAAGCATTGTCGCAACGATTCAGCGCGAGCAAAATGCGATTATCCGCAATGAACGAAGCAAATTGCTGATTGTCCAAGGTGTAGCAGGGAGCGGCAAGACCTCAGCAGCGATGCAGCGGGTGGCTTATCTTTTGTATCGATATCGTGGTACGTTGAAATCGGAAAATATTTTGTTGTTTTCTCCAAATCCTTTATTCAACAGCTATGTCGCAACGGTATTGCCTGAGCTGGGAGAAGAGAATATGCAGCAATCTACCTTCCAGGAATACTTAAATCAAAGATTAGGACGGGAATTTGACGTTGAGGATCCTTTTACCCAGATTGAATACCTGCTGAGTGCAAAGGATAATGAACATTATCAATCAAGGGTGAATGGTATTCGCTTTAAGGCTAGTCTCGAGTTTAAGCGATTAATAGATGAATATGCAGCGAGGTTATCAAATCATGGTTTAATTTTTAAGGATATAAGCTTTAGAGGAAATGTTTTAATCTCGAAAAAAGAAATTCACGATTATTTTTATACCTTAAATACCAATTTTTCAATTCCAAACAGGATGCAGCTTCTCATGGGGTGGCTAAAAAAAGAATTAAAGAAATGGGTCAAACGGGAACAGTCCCGAAGCTGGGTTGAGGAAGAGATTCAATATTTTGAGAAAGAGGATTATTTAGAGGTTTATAAAAAACTCCAGGAAAAGAATCGGTTTACGGAGAATTCATTTGATGATTTCGAACAGGAACAGAAGCTGTTAGCAGAAATGGTTGTGAAAGAAAAATTCAAGCCAATATTTGCGGCCGTTAAAAATCTAAAATTTATCAATCTGCCGTTAATTTATCTTGGGTTATTTAACAAGGAAAATAGTCCTGAGGAACTGCCGTTAATGTGGGATACAATCTGCTCTCAAACTAAGGCACAATTAAGCATTATGGTAATTCCTTATGAAGATGCCACGCCATATGTGTACTTGCAGGATTTAATTGAGGGGAGAAAGTCAAATTCCTCTATTCGTCATATATTTATTGACGAGGCCCAGGATTACACTCCTTTTCAGTTCGCTTTTATAAAAATGTTGTTTCCTTACAGTAAGGTGACCTTACTTGGAGACTTTAACCAAGCTATTTTCTCAGGGGCGACGGGAATGCAATCAGTTTTCGCTGATTTCCAGGCAGAAGAGGGAGAGGTTGAAACATTTGTTTTAACGAAAACATATCGTTCGACTAAGGAGATTGTTGAATTCACAAGGGAGTTTATTGAAAATGGCGACAAAATTGAGCCTTTTAACCGGAGTGGTATCAAGCCTTCGCTGAATGTAGTTGAAAGTAATTTGCTTAATAAACAGGTTTTGGAGAAAATTAAAGAACTTCAAACAAGGCATCGAACGATTGCGGTTATTTGCAGAACTGGCGAGGAAAGCAAACGGGTAAATGATGCTTTAAAAGAAGATGTTCCCCTTCATTTTATTGAAAAAGGAACAACTTCCTATGAAAGCGGGGTGTCGGTGATTCCCTCATATCTATCAAAAGGAATTGAATTTGATGCAGTCATCCTTTATGATAGTTCCCAATATCAAAAAGAAAGCGACCGGAAGTTATTCTATACAGTCTGTACCAGGGCGATGCACGAATTGCATTTATTTGCAACAGATGGAATAAGTCCCCTTATGGTTGATGTTCCAAAAAACACATATGAAATAAATGGCTAAAAAACAAAAAGGCAGCGAATTTGCTGCCTTTTCAAACTTTATTTTTTCCATTGCTTTTGAACCTGTTCAAAAGCAAGGCGGAGTATTTCTTCATCAGATGTATTTTGGTCGGCAATGACATTTGTCCAATAGTTTCTTCCTTCGAAAGAAATATTTACCTCGATTTGTACCATATAAAATCACCTTTCTTTACAAAATTATTTGAGTAGAAAATCCAATTTTTCACAACGGTTTAAGCTTATTCGAAGAACTGATTTTTATGACATAATTTTAAAATGTTAATAACTGATTATTTGATAAAATATCCTAGTATGAATAAAAAAGGAGAAAAACGATGTCGATACATTTTGAAGAGATTAGGAAAGAAACACTCTATATTGCGCTTGAGATTGTGAATTCGAATCCCGAATACAATGTTTTGGAAAATGACTTGGCGGCAAGGGAGCTTGCCGATTTGGAAAAGGAATTTTTAAACCCTAAAACGATCAGTGTTTTTATCAAACTTGATGATACTTATATTGGTGTTATGGATTACGTGTTGGAAAATCCCAACGATCATTTTCCTTGGCTTGGACTGCTGATGATTCATGCTGATTATCAAGGATATGGTTTTGGTGCACAAGCTTATGCACACATTGAAAATGAGATGGACAAGCGGGGTTTGGACAGAGTCCGAATTGGTGTTATAAAAGAAAATACAAAAGCAAGACATTTTTGGGAATTATTAGGGTTTAAATATTATAACACAGCTGACTGGGAAAACGGAAGAGTTATTTTTTGTTATGAAAAATTTATTGGATAAAAAAGCCTCCAGTTTGGAAGCTTTTTATACTTCAACGCTCAGGAACTCCTCGGCGAACTGCTGGACAAGATTTTTGTCTAGATTATTTTTCTTTAATGTGGATTCTGCTAGAACTAAATGGGCTTGTATGGAAACATTTCTTTTTAAATCGCGGATTGATACATCCCCATTTAATAATTGAATAGCTTTCTCACGGATGTCTTGATTCTTAGATGAATTGTAAAGAAGATAGGCAATACAAGTGATTTTGTCCATAACCAACACTCCTAACCAATCAAGAATCGAACATTTGTTTACTAATTCGACCTCGATTTTTATTTTCCTGCTATTTTTTCAGAAAATTATTGAAAATCCTGTCATGGATTAGGCTAACTTAACAAAAACGAAGGCTTAATTATCGATTTTGTTGAATATTGCTTATTTGTGAGGTTTTTAATATAATATGGAAGGGATAAACACTAACGGTAACAACAGGGGAAATTACCTTTCGTCCCAACTTGGGATGGGAGGTTTTTTATTTAAATGGTCACTCCTGCCTCTGGTTGTTCAATAACTTATACATATAAATTAGGAGGAAATTCAAGTGAAACAGGTCTTAATTAAAGATTTGTACAGAAATACTGAAAGCTTCATTGACAAAAAAGTTGAATTATCTGGCTGGATCCGGACGATTCGCGATTCTAAAACCTTTGGATTTATTGAATTAAATGATGGGAGCTTTTTTAAGAGTGTTCAGATTGTTTTCGATGACAAGCTAGAGAACTATAAGGATATTGCCAAGCTGCCAATTAGTTCATCTATTAAAGTAGAGGGAGACTTTATCCATACCCCTCAAGCGAAGCAGCCGTTTGAAATCAAAGCAACAGTTATTGCGATTGAAGGGTCTTCAAACGTAGATTATCCGCTGCAGAAGAAAAGACATACATTTGAATATTTAAGAACGATTGCTCATTTAAGACCAAGAACCAATACTTTCTCAGCTGTTTTTCGTGTGAGATCAATTGCTGCGTATGCCATGCATAAATTTTTTAACGAAAAAGGCTTCGTTTATGTTCACTCGCCGATTATAACAGGGAGTGATACTGAAGGTGCGGGTGAAATGTTTAGAGTAACCTCGATGGATTTAAATAACCTGCCGAAAAATGAAGAGGGCAAAACAGACGATACAAAGGATTTCTTTGGAAAAGAAACTAATTTAACAGTAAGCGGTCAGCTTTCTGCCGAGTCCTTTGCTCTTGCATTCCGCAATGTCTATACATTTGGTCCAACATTTAGAGCGGAAAATTCCAACACGGCTAGACATGCGGCTGAATTCTGGATGATTGAACCTGAAGTGGCGTTTGCGGAGCTTCCTGATATTATGGACCTAGCTGAAGAAATGGTGAAATATGTAATCGGATATGTGTTAGAACAAGCTCCGGAGGAAATGGCCTTCTTTAACAGTTTTGTGGAGAAGGGATTATTGGATCGCTTAAACAATGCATATACAGCCGACTTTGGCCGAGTCACTTACACAGAGGCTATTGAACTTTTGAAAAAATCAGGTGAGAATTTTGCTTATCCAGTTGAATGGGGCCTTGACCTGCAAACTGAGCATGAGCGCTATTTATGCGAAAAGGTATACCAAAAGCCGGTGTTTGTCACAGACTATCCAAAAGAAATCAAAGCCTTTTATATGCGCTTAAATGAAGACGACAAAACGGTGGCAGCGACTGACCTTCTTGTACCGGGAATCGGGGAATTGATTGGCGGCAGCCAGCGTGAAGAACGTGAAGAGGTTCTTGCTGCAAAAATCAAAGAACTTGGCATGAACGAAGAAGACTATTGGTGGTACTTGGAATTAAGAAAATACGGCGGCACCAAGCATTCCGGCTATGGCCTTGGTTTTGAACGACTGATCATGTACCTAACCGGAATGACCAATATCAGAGACGTGATTCCATTCCCAAGAACCCCAGGAAATGCAGATTTTTAATTTAATTTACAAAATGAGAAGACCAACCGAGTGGTTGGTCTTCTCATTTTGTCTGTCTAAAGTTCTTCTAATTCTTCCTCGAAATAAAATAAACTCGGCTGTTCTTTGACGATATAGGAATATCGCTTCATATTTTTTATATATTGCCACTTTAAAATCGTAACTGTCTCTCCGGTTGTTTTAATGCTCACCATTTGTCCATTTTGGTATCGATTATTGGTGTTTTTCAAATTAAACACTCCTTCTGTTATCTAATTGAGTATACCACATATTAACAAAACTGTTTGGTTGTTCAGGAGGTGTTTTTTTGTTGCTTTAAATCTAACGTATTTTTTAATATTAGTTTTAACAAATTTAATTTTTAAAATAAATTAAATTAAAAATATTAATTTATACTTTAAATTTTTACGAAATTAATGTATGATATGGATAATAAAGGAAAGGGGAATAAAATGGCTTACCCGTTAATTACCAATTGTCCTGTTTGCAACAAACAATTAAACATTACCAAACTGCAGTGTAAACATTGCCACACGACGGTGGAAAATGAATTCGAATTATCAAAGCTTGCCTCACTTGGACAGGAACAGCTTCATTTTATTGAAATTTTCCTGAAGTGCCGCGGAAGTATTAAAGAAGTCGAAAAAGAACTTGGGATTTCTTATCCAACAGTAAGAGGAAAATTAGACGACATCATTTCGGCCATGGGCTACTCAGCAAACCGAAAGGCGGAGGTTGATAAGAAGAAGGTCGTATCCATGCTGGAAAAAGGGGAAATCACTGCCGAAGAGGCTATTGCCTTATTAAAAGAGGGGGATTTGTAAATGAGAGATGAAATCTCTAGAGTGTTAACTTTGGTCGAGGAAGGCAAGCTTGATAAAGACAAAGCGGCTGAACTGATTAACGTCCTTCAAGGGAAGGAACCAACTGTTGAATTAAAGAAAGAAGCGTCATCATATGGCAGCAAAATGCTAAAAATCCGTGTTAATTCCCATGAAGGTGATAATGTTAATGTCAATCTTCCCATTAATCTTGTGAAAGCAGTGTTGAAGGTGGGCACTAGCATTGCCGAAAGAATTCCGCAAGCGGAAAAGTATGTGAAAGATATCAATGTAGATTTGTTAATAGAAGCGATTGAAAACGAACTAGACGGCCAAATTGTGGATGTTACTTCCGCAAATGGCGATAAAGTGTTTGTGGTGATTGAATAAGCATGTTAAAAGTGGGCTTAAAGATAAAAGAAAGAAACTTCAATGTACCCGTTCCTTATGTTGTCTTAAATCTTCTAAGTTCGGTAATCACGTCAAGACGATTTATTGGCTTTATCAATAAATCGATTGAAAAAGGCGGGGAAAAGTTCGTCCTTCCACAAATAGAAAAAAGCGATTTAAAGCCTTTATTGGATGGTCTAACTAAGCATAAAGGCCTGTTGTTAGTGGAAACGAAATTAAAAGATGGGACAGAAGTTACCATTAAATTATAAAAAATGGCTCCCAGGGAGCCATTTAGATTGTCGAGAAAGGGTATGTTTCTCGGCAATTTTTTATTTTGTCTATATCTTTACCTTCGAATTTTTATTGATTTATTGTCCCTGCTAAAAGGCCTGTTGATTTCCACTCCGGGCACTCGCTTTCCGCGGGGAGGTCCTGGAGCCTCCTCGGCGCATTGGCGCCTGCGGGGTCTCCAGTGACCTCTATTTCCCGCAGGAGTCGAGTGCCCTCCGCTCCAATCAACAGGGTGGCAAATCACACTAAAGAATTGCACACACTTTTTCAAACCTTGCTAAGTGTGTTGCAATCCTTTTTATATTTTTGGCTGGTTGCAGTAAGGATAGCCTATTCAATTCAATCCCCATTATTGTTCTTAATTAGGCTTAATGAGGACATTTCCATCTTGGATTCCTTCGAGAATGTCCTTCATCAGTTTTATGAGGGACATTTCTATTTTGGATTACATCGTCTTTGTCCTTCATCACCTTTATGAGGGACACTTCTATTTTGGATTCCTTCGAGAATGTCCTTCATCAGTTTTATGAGGGACATTTCTATTTTGGATTACATCGTCTTTGTCCTTCATCACCTTTATGAGGGACACTTCTATTTTGGATCCCTTCGAGAATGTCCTTCAATTGCCTTATGAAGAACATTCTTTCTAAGATTCCTTTGATTTTGTCCCTCATGGATTTACGAGGGACTAAAAAAAATAAGAGGATTAGTTGTGCGTCCATTATTCTTACTATAAAAAGGATAAATTAAATCTTGAAATCCACTTATTTAATTATTTATTGTGGAGTTAATGATCCATATTGAAGAACCTGTTGATTGGAGCGGAAGGCGCGAAGACTCCTGCGGGAGTACGGGGCAGGGGAGACCCCGCAGGAGCTTTAGCGA
>NZ_JBLVQN010000070.1:0-16799 GCF_058323225.1 Neobacillus sp. PVCKKU3 | reverse complement strand
GAGACTAGCAGATTATGGTGATTGGCATTTGGTCTTGAGTGGAAATGAATACGGATATATATGGAAGGGTAATACCATTCCGAGCTTAGGGACTGATATCCAAAATAAAAATAATTCTAGACCGATAGGAATCCAATTCATCACTAAATCCGATATGCCAGTAAAGGATGCACAAACAGGTAAATATTTCGCCGTTTTAAAACAAGGCCAAGTCTATCAATCCTATGGTGGAGATAGTAACTGGGTCGCAGTTGACGTAGGTGGAAGACTTGGTTATGTTGGTGTATGGGGTGTTCAGTTAGGTCCTATAATTAGCTATTCTAATTATGATGTTAGCTTAAATGATTTCTTTAATATCCAAATGACAAAATCACCTCAATATGATGTTTCTAAATATAATGCCTATATTATTAGTGATGCTCTGTCATCAATTACAAATGGTGTAGGCATTATAGACGGAAATTGGAATGTTCGTGGTGGTCCTGGTACGGATTATTGGAAATTAGGTACTATAAATGATCTGGAGAAAATTAGCATAATTTCTTCTGTTAATAGAAATAATCAGACCTGGTATCAATTTAATTACTATAAGACCACTAATGCCCAAGGGGAACCAGTTTATAGGCCTTTTGTAAATGCTAGTCAAGAAGATGTTTTATACTTCATTAACCCTGATAATTTTATTAACGATGAGAAACAAAAATATCAATTTTTAGATTTATCACAAAGTGTTGGAGCTTCTCCAGATGAAATAAATAGTAAAATATTAAGCGATAAAGGAAACCTATCAAATCAAGCAGATTCTTTTATAAGAGCTGGCAGGGAAGTAGGAATAAATGAAATTTATCTTATTTCACATGCATTACATGAAACTGGTGCAGGGACTTCCAGAGAATCTGCTTTATTAAAAGGTTACTTGGTTACTTCTGTAAACGGACAGCCAGTTACACCACGAGTCGTTTATAATATGTATGGCTATGGTGCTATTGATGCATGCCCTGTACAATGTGGAGGAGAATTTGCATACAATCAAGGATGGTTTACTGTTGAAGACGCCATTATTGGCGGTGCTAAATTAATTGCTCAAGGATATATAAAAAATGGTCAGAATACCCTATATAAAATGAGATGGAATGTTGATAATCCGTATCATCAGTATGCAACGGACATTGGTTGGGCTTTTAAGCAAGTTAATAATATCTATAATTATTATGCGCTTTTGACAACCAAAATAGAAAGATTTGATTATCCAGTATATAAATAGGTATAGAGTAAAACTATAAAAGCGGTCACCTTAATTTAGGTTGACCGCTTTTATAGTTGTGTATTACAAACATTTAATGTGCCTCGAAATAATTTTATTGCCTATGTCCATAAATAACATTATTATTGTAATATCAATTATTGTAGATTACTAAAGGAGATTATGATTAATGGTAAAAATAGGGAGAAACGGTGGACTTGATTTAATAAGGGTCTTTGCCACTTTATTTGTCTTATCTGTTCATTTTTTCGCTAATACTTATTTCTATACTACCCCTGTTGTTGGGAAAAATATGTATTTGCAAGTTTTTTTAAGAATGTTCTTTTTAATATGTGTTCCTCTATTCATGATATTAACAGGATATCTACAAATAAATAAATCCCCAAATAAAGATTATTACAAGAGAATTTCTCCAATTTTGATTATATATTTAATTTATTCTTTATTAGCCATAATGATAAATATTTTCTTTTTTAAGGAAGAAAAAAGTATTCATGAATGGATTGGTGCTATATTAAATTTTAAAGCAGACGGATATGCTTGGTATGTAAATATGTACATCGGATTATTCCTAATAGTCCCTTTCCTAAATATTTTATATAGAAACATTGAGACAAAAAAACAAAAACAATTATTGATTTTGGTTTTTTTAATTCTTACTGCTTTGCCTAGTTTTTTTAACGGGAAGGCAAGAGGTTCTCTTTACTTTCCAGATTTCTGGATTCAATTATACCCAATCACATACTACTTTATAGGAAATTATATAAAGGAATTTCAAATAAAAATTAATAAGTTAGCAGGTGTTTGTACTTTATTTTTAGTGACGCTATTTGAGTTTTTGATTGAAATCCATTATACCAATGATTACTTCTTAGGAATGGTAGGATCTTATTCTTCACTTCTTATTGTTATACATGCAACGATATTCTTTTTACTTTTTTACGATGTTAGCGTTAATAATCGTTTAGCTCTAAAAATATTATCCATTATTTCTGTTCTTTCATTAGATATCTATTTGGCTTCTTATATAACAGATAGACTTGTTTATAAATATGTTTTAGGGTACCATTTCGAATCACAGCAACAAATTCTGTATTGGTTTTTACCTATAGTGGGAGCTACATTCTTATTTGCCTTTATCTTATCATATTTTCGCCATATCTTTATTAAGGTAAGATAATAATTGTGGGTGTTGCATTAAGTGGTGTAATTCTAATGTAATGCCCTCTTTGAATTTATTTGGTTTTAATACCTTGAAGTTTCCGAAAGTTGAGGCTAGTGCCAGTCCGAAACTAGACGAGTACTATGTCATAGTGTAGTTTCATAGAAATAAAAAAGTCGTACAACCAAAGATCAACAAAGGTCAACAACTTCTTTACTAGAGGTTATGGGAGCAAAGCATTGGTAGATATGCATGGGTTAATTAATTCGAATGGTGGTGGTACCAACCATCACGGAATGAAGACAGTACAATAACATTTTTTTAATAGTGGATTCGGTGAGGAGACCGCTGAGCTAACAAGGTAAAAAGCTTAATTAAAACAGCATAATTATATGAGATCCAATAGCAAAAACTCCCCTTCTCAATCAAGAGTGAAGGGGAGTTATTTCTTTATATCTTTTTTCATCACCAAATTTATAATCATGTGAGAGGCGAAAGAGATTAAATAAAATAAAATATTATGAAGGGTTAAGGGGTTTAGCTGCAATATTTGTTATTTTTTCTCACTTTGTTACAAGTATTTTACCCAAATATGCTTAGAACTGATCCTACTTTGGTACACAACAGATTGGAAGACTTTATCTCTTCAAATCCTTTAAATTTAATCTATAACGGGAATTCTTCTGTTAGTCTTTTCTTTGTGTTAAGTGGATTTGTCCTTAGTCATAAGTACTTTAAGGAAAAGAAACAGGAGATACTTAATGAAAGTGCAATAAGAAGATATTTTCGGTTGGCCATTCCTGTTTTAACTTCTTTGCTTTTGGCCTATTTTTTATTAAAATTTAATGCCTATGTTTTTGACGATATCAAAAACATAACAAAGTCAGAGATGAATGATCCTTATTCCGAGAAAAGAGGGTTACAAGATATTCTATATCAAGGCTTATATGGAACATTTGTAAATAATGATAGTGTATTTAACCGTGTTCTTTAGACAAAGAAATACGAATTATATGGTTCGATGTTAATTTTCAGTCCTTTCTTTATTTGCAAATACGAAAAATCGTGTCTAGATTTATATTGTTATTATCTTAGTTCTGTATAATACCTATTATCTTGGATTTATTTTGGGACTAATGTTATGTGATTCATATAATAATGGACTTGAAAAGGTGAAAAAGTGCTTGTTTTATCCGGCTATATTTTTGGGGTCATATTTCGGATCTTTTCCATATATATCTGTCTAAAAGAACAATATACAATATATTATCGCCTGAGTGGCTGAATTTAAATTATATGGTTTTTTTTCATACATTAGGTGCAGCTTTAATTATCTTAGCAATTATTCTATCTAGAAAGTTATTTCTTTTATTTTGTTAATTCCACTTTCTTATTTAATGTATAAAATTGTTGATTTGGGATCTGTTAAAGCAGCAAAGTTTTTCTATTTTAGACTCTTCAAAAAAAATGAACCAAACAATGAATTAGGAAAATAATCTAAACAAAAAAGCCTCTTTCATTCGAGAGGGGCTTTAAAAGGGATTTATCAATAATGACTCCCTGCTTCTCCAATCCCATTACATTATCTGCAATATTTTCTCATCGCTAGTTCTTATCCAAAGGTCTAGCCAAAGTTTCCATTTTTTACTGCTTCCCAATAAAAGCAAAGCCTTGTTCTAGTAAGGGAAAGTCTAGCCTAGAGACACTTTTTTCCTAGCGGTTATGATATGGGTCTGGATCTATGTTAGGATTTTTTTAAACTCATTTGCAAAGGATCCAAAACCGATAATCTCGGAAGCCTCCTTATTCTTAAACACTTCCTGGAACTCTTTCGCGCTACCCCATTAAAGCTCCCTTAATAGTTAATTTCTTTTATAAGTTCTCATCACCTGCTAAAGTTAAAAGTTCTTTGAAGGAACCCCCAAGGCCCATAAATAATGTTTGTTCGCAAAGCCTTCTTACGACGAGAAATACAAATGAATCATTGATGATAACAGATAACATGAAAAAACACGTGATTCAAAGAGAAACTGCATGAAACAGGAAGAGCAGTACTTGGCATACTATGAAGATATACCTGTTGGATCAAGGAGGTGGGAGATCGCGGGGTATTCATCCCGGAGGAGCCTTTTTCCTTTTTTCGGGCAATGACTTAAGCGTTCCTTGTCAATTAGCATTAGAAGGACAACAACTATGGTGTCTTATAATCGGACCTAGTCTTGGAAAACAAATTTGAGGCAGAATGAAATCTATCAAATCAAAATTTAAGTATAAAAGGGAAGCTTTTCGGCTTCCCTTTTATTATGTGGCAAAGTTCCCATCAAAATCTAGACTAACTGAGCACGTCATTTTTTTATCAACTTTCGATGTCAATAACATTACTTTAGAACTTCTTTCCTTAATAAGGATTAACTATTTATACTTTTTAATGGCTTCATCATAAATTTGCTCGAACTTACTTGCTGCAGCCAGATGAGAATACTCTTGTTCTACCTTTATTCTTGCATTTTTTGCTAAAATTTCTCCGAATTCGGGATTATCTAATATTTTTAATATTGCGTCCGATAGGGCTTCAACGTTTTTGTCTGGAACCAATAGGCCGTCTACTTCATGATCAAAGATTTCTTTTAGTCCCCCTACTGCTCCTGCAACTACTGGAGAACCCGATCCCATAGCTTCTAATGCAGAGATAGAGGTCGCCTCTTCCACACCGTAGGAATGAACACTAGGGACTAAGACAATATCCGACAAGGCATAAAGACCTTTCATCTTTTCATGAGGAACAGATCCAAGTAATTTAATATTATTTTCCAACTTATATTTTGATATCTCTTCCTTTATCCTTCCTTGTTGTTCCCCTGTTCCAGCATATACCAAAAGAGTATTTGGATGTTTTTTTAAGATTTTAGGTAAAGCTAAGGTTGGATATATTACTCCATTTTTTTCTGTAAGCCTTCTCGGAACAAACAGAATGTTCATATCTTCAGGGATATTAAATTCTTCTTTTACTGATGACGGATTGACTTTTTCAGGTTGAAATGAATTGACGTCAATAAAATTTTTAATAGTAATCGCTTCAACGTTTGCTCTGTTCTTAATATATTCGCGGATTCGTTTATCGACTGCAACGACTTTAGTAGCATTCTGGTATGCCTTTTTTTCAATATCTTGTACTTTCATATCTTCTTTACTATTTTCAATTAAAGCACCTCTGCTAATTGCCTCAAAGGAATAATAGCCATGAACAGTTGCAACAGTAGGTAAACCCGAATTAATTGAGGCTAAGGCTGCAAAAACATCTTGGGAATTTATAACATCGTATTCATTTTTGCGCTCATTTAAATATGAAGAAAGCAATTTTTGTTTTTGTGTATCATTTAATAATTGTCCTTTTCCTTTGCTTATTTTATTTAGAAGAAATCCCGGTGCCTGAGAATAGACCTTTCTTAAAAGAGGATTCATATTCGAAAAGGATAATACATCCACCTGGTGCCCCTTTGCTTCTAACCCGCCCTTTAAAGTTGAAACATGCGTTGATAGTCCACCTTCGTGTGGATATTCAAAGATTGTTGTGATTAAAATTTTCATTATAGATGTACCTCACTTTTTAAGTTTAAATATTTCAATTTCCAAGGATATCTTAGCATATTACTTACAAAAAAATGAAATAAAATAGGAGATGAATTACTTTCTTGTTTACAATTTATCATTATAAAATTATAATGATAAATTGTATTGTATAATAGAATTGTTTTTGTAAACCTTATCCCCTTTAAAAACTCTCGGAGGAGTATTATGTTAAAGTATTTGAAACCGTTAATTGAAAGATATGAAGTTTTCCTTGTGATTTTTTTAGGATTACAACCGCTAATTGATGTACTTACTACTTATAGTTTATCACTAAATCTTAACATTACCTTTGGAATTATAATACGATTTCTAATCCTCTTTATTAGTATAGTTTATATTTTTCTTAAATCTTTACAATTAGGTAAAAAGAAATATATATATTATTTTTTAATTTTATTCTTTGTGTTGGCATTGGGAATTGGTAATAATTTTATTTATAAACCCATTTTTTCAATAGGGGAAGAAGGAAAGTTTATTGTTAAAGTGGTTTATTTATTCGTTATGCTTTACGCATATTTACTTTCTTTTAAATCTTTATCGTCTAAGCTGACAGTAGAAGATAAATTGATGAAATACCTATTGTTATCGTCATTATTCATAAATCTTGTTTTTGTCGTTTCAATTGCAACATCAACTAGTTTAACTAGTTATGATTATTCTAAAATTGGTTATTCTGGCTGGTTTTATGCCGGGAATGAAATTGGCGCAATTCTTGCTATAAGTTTTCCGGTAGTTTTACTTTTCTCAGTCAGGAACACATTTTCATTAAAAGATATTTATAAATGGATACCTTCAATTTTAATGATTTTTTCGATGCTTGCCGTAGGGACTAAAGTGGGATATGGTGCGTGTTTAATAAGCATATTCACGGCTTTAATAATGAATTTGTATGAACAATTCCAATCTAGAAGAACTCCTAAAGTAAAGACTAAAAAACTCAGGAGTATGATTTTATGTATTCTAACTATATGCTTAATTGTTATTACACCTCTTACTCCTATATATAAGAATACATTTGCTCATTTAAACTTATTGGGGATTGATATATCATCAGAAGAGAAGCCTATAATAAAGAAAAATGAAGTAAAAAAAGAAGCGCATCCTTCTAATAATACCGATAAACAGCAAACCATTAACAAAAAACAAATAGAAAATTTAGTACTTAGTAGTAGAGAAGTTTACTTAGCAAAACAAAAAAATGATTTCAAGAATGCACCAATATCTCAAAAACTTTTTGGAATGGGATATGCAGGTAATTATACAGAAAAGCCTAAAATGATTGAAATGGACTTTTACGATGTTTTTTTCTCTTTGGGAATTATTGGTTCATTAGTCTTGCTGTTTCCGTTAATTTACTTTGGACTTAAGCTCATTATCTTTGCTTTTTCCGATTTAAAAAAGATTTTTAATTTAAAATACGTTTTATATGTGGTTAGCTTATTATTAGCTTTTGGTATTGCATTTTCTGCTGGTCATGTATTAACAGCACCTGCAGTTAGTATCTACATTGCAGCGATTTTTGCTTTTCTTCTAGTCGACTTACAGATAAATGGTGTTTAGTTGAAATTTTTCACGAAAAAGGGAGAAGAGTTTTTCTTCTCCCCTTATTTTTATTAATAAGTAATTAAAGCTAACTTAAGATAGGCATATTTGTTGATAGGAACGGAAGAAGTGTAAATGAAGCAGAACCAAGATTCAAAGTTAAAAGAGCTTATTAATTTAAAAATAAACGAATAACAAGAGTATTATTCAAAAATAATACATGAAGAATAATGGTTGCTTTAAAATGTTATAAAGGATGCGAAAGAATGGATAAGATCTCGATATTAATGCCAACGTATAATGATGCAGCATATATAGAAAAAAGTATTCAATCAATTCAAAGGCAGTCTTATCAAAATTGGGAACTAATTGTGGTAAATGATGGGTCCACAGATGAAACCGAGAAAATTATTCAGTCTATAAATGATGATCGAATAAAATACTATGCTCAAGAAAACAGCGGCCAATTAAATGCAGTTTTACATGCTTCAAAATATATTGAAGGAAATATTGTCCTGTTATTTCATTCGGATGATGAGCTAGCCAATAATGAAGTGTTTTCATTAATAATAAATACCTTTAATACTTCACCGGATATTGATGGCTTATATGCTGACTATTTAACAATTGATGAAAACAGTAGAATTAGCGGAACCATGAAAAGACCAGATGAAATTGATAAAAAAGAATTAATAAGAAAAGTATTCTTTCATAAAGGGGATAATCTTATTGGAGATACCTTTATTGTGAAAAAGGATATTTTTGTACAATACATTCTGCAAAATTACATATACGATAACACTATATATTATGTGGATTATAAGAATTTTAACGTTCTTAATTTAAAGAAAATCAGCCCTTGGTACAAATATAGGGTCTTTGGAGAAAATTATATACACAGTGATGTTGGGAAATTTGAAGTAGCCAATGGCTGTTTTCGAACAGTATACAAATTGCTTTTTAACCATTTCAAAACGGGACCAATGCTAGCTCTATCAAATTTAACGTTATTCAAAATCTTCCGCAAACTTAAGTTGTATAATTTTTCAAAGGTCTCTAAGGGAGACTCTGTGGACATTCAGCTTGCAATAAAACTATTTGAGCTATGGAAGAAGGAGTTAGTGGTAAAGGGATATCCTAAAATATCCATGATGCAAATAAGTAAAATTCTGCATTCTTTAAGCAGTATGCACAAGACATCTAATCCTCTTTACCTAAAAAGGGAGGAAACAGATTCTATTTCCTATCTTTTTTATGGAAAAGATGCAAGGAGATTTTACAACGAATATAAATCTGATTCAATTAATAGTGTTTACAAAAAAATACTGGAATCAAATTATGATCATATTGTAGTGGATTGTAAGGAAAGTAAAGAAATCGTCCAGAAAATATTACTTTTTTATTCATTTTTTTATGAAATAAAGGTGGAGTGATCACCAAATGTTCAGTTCATTAATGAAACGGAGCAATTTTAAACAAGCTGTTGTAGTTATTTTTCTTTTTGATATATTTGTTAGAGTTATTCAGTTTTTAAGGGAGCTAGCTTTTTCCACTTTTTATGGTTTCTCAAAGGTAACCGACGCTTTTAATTTCACTGTTAATATTTTGGGAACTCCTCTAAATTTAATTGCAGATGCGCTGCTGGTAGGAATAATTCCCTCGCTAAATAAAAAAGAAAGCATGCAGGAAAAGACAAATTATGTCTTTTCACTAATGATTGCTTTTACAAGCATCATAACGGTTTTATTTATTGGATACTTTTCTTTTTTTAGCTATTTTATGAAGTTATTAGCTCCCGGTTTTGAATCTGATACATTAACACTTACCTTTAAATTCTCTATTCTATATAGCGGAATAGGTTTACTGCTGGTGCTTAACCGTATTATTGATAATTTTTTTAGATCAGAAAAAATATTTGGGTTGGCAAACTTCACGAATTTAGTCTCTTCTGTTATAAGCATTTTGATACTTTTTTTACTCTACAAACAAACTTCACTAGCGATTACAATTGGAATGCTGGTTGGAACAATTCTTTCGTTTGCCATACTTTTTTCTAGATTACCGTTAAAAAAGATGACGTGTTTTGACAGAGATGCAGTGGTATTGATTAAAAATTCTTTGCCATTGCTAATAAGCGGCGGGCTAGGGGTAATTAATACATTTGTAGACAAATCCTTTGCGACTCTTTTTGCCTCAGGTACATTAACGATATTGTCTTATTCAAACATGATTGTGCTTTTAATAAGTTCAGTCATTACTAATGCTATTAGCAGCGCTTCCTATTCGTTTGTTGCATCGGAAATCGCAAATAATGAATTTAAAAAAGTACAGGCGCGCGTCAGCCAGATAAATTTCTTCTTTCTGTTTATCTATAGTCTCATTTGTCTTCTTTATATTATTTTGGGAGAGTTTTTCCTTAAGCTTTTATTTCATAGGGGGAATATATCACTGACAGATATAGATATGCTATATCGACTAACTTTAATCTTTATCCCAATGACCATTTTCAGTTCAACGGGGAGCATTGTTCTACAGGTCTTTTATTCATTTAATAATTTAAAGGTGACCACAATCATAAATTCCATGTGTGTGTTATTAAATATTCTTCTTAATTTCCTATTTATAAAAAAGTTTGGGGTATATACACTGGCAGGCTCAACTTTAATTTCATCTATTGCGGCAACACTTATTAACTCATATTTTCTTTATAAAAAGTATCGAATATGGGCTTTGGATTTTAGGATGATTTTATTCGCTTCATTTATAACTGTATTTACTATATCTTGTTTGATATTAGATGATTTGTGGCTTCAATTGATTATTTTATTAGGTTTAATGCTTGTATTTGTCATTATATTTAATAAAGAATCAAAAGAAATTAAGACTCTTTTTAAAGGTTATGTATTACGAAAATAAATGTAAAGATTAATTGAATTTTCCTAAGAAAATTTAGGAAGAGCGAAAAAAGAGAGGTTCAGTAGTATCATGCGAAAGAGTAAAATTAATATTTTAAATATTGATTTTGAAAACATTACAAAAAATGAATTACTACTTCGACTGAGGGATTATATTTCCGAAAGAAAAAAAACTTTCGTAGTAACAGCAAACCCTGAAATCGTAATGTATGCCAATCAAGACAACAAGTACCATTCAATCATTAATAGTGCGGATTTTGTAATTGCTGATGGCATTGGTGTTGTAATCGGTTCTAAAGTATTGGGGTCACCGCTGCCTGAAAGAATTGCCGGCTTTGATCTTATGGTGGAACTACTTAAGCTTGGAAACGAAAACGGATGGTCTGCTTATTTTCTAGGATCTAAGAAGGATGTAATTGAAAAGGCTGTTCAAAATATTCATCACAGTTTTCCTAGCTTACAAATTGCGGGGTGGCACGATGGTTATTTTAACTGGGAAGCCTCTACAATTCCTGAGGAAATAAGAGAAAAAAAACCTGATCTTATATTTGTTGCGTTAGGTCTTCCAAGGCAAGAAAAGTGGATTTATGAAAACATTGGAGGATTTGAGAACGGGCTCTTTATGGGTGTTGGGGGAAGCTTTGATGTGCTTTCCGGAACGGTTAAAAGAGCGCCAATAGTTTGGCAAAAGTTGAACCTTGAGTGGCTGTATCGATTACTAAAGCAGCCTAGTCGTTGGAAGAGAATGCTCGCTTTACCTCTTTTCATGGTGAAAATTTTTAGAGAAAAACTTCGCACAAAGAAATAAGGGGATAATCAATGAAGGTATTGCACTTAAATGCAGGCAATGAAACTGGTGGGGGAATGGTCCATATCCTTTCCTTGTTAAAGGAGTTAAATAAAGAGGAGTTTGTTTTGGGTCTTTTGGAAAAGGGTGTTTTTGAAGAAAAGGCAAAGGCTGCTGGAATTCAAACGATAACATTTGAACAATCCTCTAGATATAATCTATCAGTATTATTTAAAATAATTTCTTTTATAAAAAATGAAAAAGTTGATATTTTACATACCCATGGAGCTAGGGCAAACCTTTATGGTTATTTCTTGAAAAAGTTTACCTCTGTGACGTGGATGACTACTGTTCACAGTGATCCTCGGAATGATTTCCTTGGAAGAGGTATTAAGGGAAAGGTATTTACAAAATTAAATCTTGCTGTGCTAAAAAAACCTGATCATTTTTTTGCAATCTCCAAACGTTTTACAGATATGATGGTGGAATTTGGTATTAGCTCACATAAAATTACGACTATCTTTAATGGAATTGATTTTTCCGTTCCCATAATAAAAGAAGTTTCCAGGAAAGAAATGAAACTTTCCAAAGAGGATTTCGTCATATTAATGGTAGCACGTTTAGACCCAGTGAAACGGCATCAACTTGCACTTAAGGCTGTCAAAGAGGCCATCAAATTTCATCCGGAAATTAAATTACTGTTGGTCGGGGATGGTCCTATGCGAAATGAGATTTTGCATCTTATAAAAGAATGGTGCCTTGAAAAACATGTGACAGTTCTTGGCCATAGAGAGGATGTAAACGCACTTTGTGCCCTTGCCGATATTACATTGCTGACCTCAAAAACTGAAAGTTTTCCATTAGTTTTATTAGAATCTGGGAGGGAAAACACCCCCGTCATTACGACCGATGTTGGTGGAGTTAGAGATATGATTCCAGATTTTTCATATGGATTTATCGTTTCTAAAAATGAAAAGGCTGAAATTGTATCTTTTATAGATAAAGCAATTGAAATGCGAAAAACAGGTGGTTTGGCTATAATGGGGGCAAAGTTTAGAAGTTATATTTCCAAGCATTATTCGATTGAATCTTTTGTAGATAGTATTTTCAGCGTATACAAAAGGTATCAAAGGAAGTAAATATTTGTTATGAAAACATTGAACAAAAGAAATATATCGAACAATATACCCCTAGTTAAGTAGGGGATTCATTTAATGGTACTCCTATCTAAATATAAAACTATCCAATTATTTCTACCAAATTGTAACAAATTAACATGATTTTCGTCAGATTTCGTGGTATATTAGTATGTAAAGTGTAACTACAGTTTTTGTTAGGGGATTTATTAGTTTTTAGTAAAAGTAGTAAATTTAAACTTATTGTAACGTATTTGGAAAGTCAGTGAATCTGAAAATCTATTTAAATTAAATAGTAACTGTGTTATAATCCACATGGTACAGCAGAATACGTTGCTATGAAAATCATTGTTTAATAGATAACAATCTTTATAAGTAACCTAACGGTTGCTCCATTAGACTGTTTGTCTTTATGGATATATGAATGGGTTTAATAGTTATGAGGAGGATCATGATGGTCTACATCACCTTGTTTTTATGCTTTATTTGCTCGATATTACTAACTCCTTTGGTAAAAAAATTAGCTTTCAAAATAGGGGCAACTGATAAGCCAAATCAGCGAAAAGTTCACAAAAAAATAATGCCACGTCTTGGCGGATTAGCTATTTACCTAAGTTTTATTGTAGGTATGCTTATTATGCGTCCCGACGCACCTTATGCAATACCGATTGTTTTAGGAAGTATTATCATCGTTATTACAGGTATAGCTGATGACGTAATGGAATTATCAGCTAAAATTAAATTTTTAGCCCAAATAGTTGCAGCTGCAATTGTTGTTATATGGGGTGGAGTCCATTTGGAATTTATTAATCTTCCATTCGGTGGGCAAATTGATTTTGGATATTTAAGTATTCCATTGACGATTTTCTGGATTGTAGGTATTACTAATGCCATCAACCTTATTGATGGGTTAGATGGTTTAGCTGCCGGTGTATCCTCTATTGCCTTAATCACCATTTCCGGAATGGCTATTATTATGGGTGACGGTTATGTAACAACTGTTGCATCATTAGTTTTGGCTAGTACACTTGGATTTTTAATTTATAATTTTCACCCGGCGAAGATCTTTATGGGTGATACGGGTGCGCTATTCTTGGGCTTTATGATTTCCGTATTATCATTGCTTGGTTTTAAAAACGTTACATTAATTTCCTTTATCGTTCCTGTTATTATTCTCGGTGTTCCGATATCTGATACATTCTTTGCCATTATTCGCCGAATTGTAAATAAGAAGCCTTTATCTGCACCTGATAAATCGCATTTACATCACTGTCTGCTTCGTTTAGGATTTACACATAGACAAACGGTGTTAATCATTTATGCAATGGCAGCTTTCTTCGGATTAATGGCGATTATTTTCTCGCAAGCAAAGCTTTTAGGAGGATTCTTCCTCATTTTAGTCTTATTAATTGTGATTGAGTTGATTGCAGAAGCAGTCGGTCTTGTCGGCAAAAATTATCGACCATTAATGAAAATGATGCGAGTTCTCCTTATAACAACAGTACGTAATAGATAAAACTAAAGAGCCAGCCCTTTTGGGCTGGCTCTTTAGTTTGACTAGTTTGTTTGGTTGACAAAAAAAAAACCCATCACAAAATGTGATGAGATTTCTTTAATTATTAGTAGAAGGATTATTGTTTTGATCTGTATTAACAATTTTTCCGTTTGTGCTGGCTTGTACCGTATTTGATTCCAAACCTAGTTGGGTTTTTAAAACTGTTTTAGCTTCTTCTAAAGATGTTTCATCAAGCTTGTAGTAATAAATCCCTTTGATATATGCATCGCTGCCCTTAAGGTTTAAGGTCTCAATGTTAAGACCACCGCCAGTGAGCCCATAATCCATTAATGATTTCATATCATCGAATGACATATTGGTAGTCATATTTTTTCCAACAGCTTCAATTAGCTCGCCATGCTTTGTAATCGATGATGCAGATAAAGCTTTGCTAAAAATTGCTTTAAGAATTTGCTGCTGTCTTTGACCCCTCATGAAGTCAGTATCTTTATGTCGAGTTCTTGCCAATGCAAGTGCTTGTTCTCCGTTTAATGTTTGTAGGCCTTGCTTTAAACGTATGGCATTTGGCCGATCATGCGAGTCTTGCTCCGAAAGGGCATAAGGTACCTCAACTTCAATTCCATCGAGAGCATTGACAGTGTCGATAAATGCATAGAAATTTACTTTTACATAATAATCAATCGGTATATCAAGAAGTTCCTGAACGGTTTCAATTGAAAGTGCCGGTCCACCGAAAGCGTGAGCGTGGTTAATTTTATCATACTTATTCTTTTTAGGAATATAAACGTACGAATCACGCGGTATACTCAACAGTTTCACTGTCTTGTCCTTTTTGTTTAGGGTTGCAACCATAAGTGCATCTGAACGAACAGCATCACCATATTGCTTGGCACGTTCTTTACTTTCATCTACACCGATAAGGAGTATTGAGACATTATCCATTTTGGGGTCTACTTTTACTTCCCTTTTTGATACGGCTTTTACAGGTTTGTAAGATTTGTGAACCACTGATTCTGCTTTCTTTAGCAGAAATGTTGCATACCCTGCACTACTTAAGGCTACTACTAATATTGGAAGTAAAATCCACATGTATATTCGTTTTCGTTTTTTCTTTTTTTTCCCACGGTTTGAACGTGTAAATTGCGGCATATCATTTCTCCTTTAACAAAAATAAACAAGAACAACAATATTATAAACCAGTTTCCATTTTACACTTTTTTACTCTCTGCGTAAATTGAAATTTTTTGTCGATATTTAATGCGGTATTGAAAAAGGACTATATTTTGGGAATTCTTGTTTTTACCATATATAATTTGTTTTTGATTTTGCCATAATGGACAAACTGACATCAAGGAGGATTTATCCATGCTATATCTTACCTTGATTATCTGTTTCTTTGTCTCGGTGCTTTTAACACCGATTATAAAAAAAATAGCCTTCTTAATCGGAGCAACAGATCAGCCAAATCAAAGAAAAGTTCACCAGTCCATCATGCCTCGGCTAGGGGGCTTAGCAATTTTCATCAGTTTTATAGTAGGAATTGTTCTATTGCGACCCGAAAACCAAGTATCTATTGCAATATTAATTGGCTGTATAATCATTATCATTACCGGTTTGCTTGAT
The DNA here is from genome assembly GCF_058323225.1 of Neobacillus sp. PVCKKU3. NCBI lineage: Bacteria > Bacillati > Bacillota > Bacilli > Caryophanales > Bacillaceae > Neobacillus > Neobacillus sp. PVCKKU3. Next base: position 1,224 of record NZ_JBLVQN010000070.1, on the reverse strand, counting down.
GACATGGTTGAATTGTCTGCACGATATAAGCTAATCGGACAAATTGCGGCAGCGTGTTCAGTCATTTTCTTAGGAGATTTGAAAGTGGTGTTTATCAATCTTCCGTTTGGTGGTGTACTCGAGTTTGGATTTTTAAGTATCCCGCTAACCCTACTTTGGATTGTTGGAATAACTAACGCAATAAATTTAATTGATGGACTTGACGGTTTGGCTGCAGGGGTTTCTTCTATTGCTTTAATTACAATTTCGGGGATGGCAATTTTACAGGGGAATGTATATGTTTTGACAGTTGGATTGATCGTTCTTGCCAGCACCCTAGGATTTTTAATTTACAACTTCCATCCCGCTAGTATTTTCATGGGGGATACAGGAGCACTGTTCCTAGGATTCATTATTTCAGTTTTGTCTCTACTTGGTTTTAAAAATGTCACCTTCATATCATTTATCATTCCGGTTATTATCTTAGGGGTTCCAATCTCGGACACTTTTTTTGCTATACTTAGAAGAATCATCCAAAGGAAACCATTAGGTGCACCAGACAAGCAGCACTTGCACCATTGCATGCTGCGAATGGGCTATTCCCACAGGCAAACGGTTCTTCTCATATACGCCATGTCCGCTTTCTTTGGCTTGATGGCAGTCATTTATTCGCAGGCCCGGATTGGCGGAGCGATGTTCTTAATTGCTTTAATCGTACTCTTTATTGAAATCATTGCAGAAAAAATCGGCCTTGTTGGTAGAAATTACAGGCCCATTTTGAAAATCTTACAAACACTCCGTACTAGTACCGCTAAAAAGTAAAGGGGCTCTTCTTGACAAATTAATAGGAGTTTTCAGAACCTGTATAGAATCTATTCTTTACAGGTTTTTTATTGACGAACTAACGGCTTTAATGTAATATTGACGTGCTTTGTATTTTTCAAAATAATACTTTTTAAAAGGAGGACAGCATCAGGAAATTAGGATTATTAAAGCGCCAGAACTAACCAAATGTAGGTTGGTTAGTAGACGAGGTGGAGGATTATCGAAATGTTCGGCGGATACCTCCCGGTTGAAACGCACAACCGTCAATTTCTTTCTTAAAACACGGAGGCAACTCGGTGCACAAAGGGGAGAAAATGCACATACTAAAATAATGTTGAAAAAGGTATAGACAGATACCTATAAAAAAACAGAGATAAGGGGGCAGGTACGCCTCCAAAGCTTCTTGCCCCCTATATCAGA